>NZ_DATCVJ010000568.1:0-15682 GCF_036566945.1 Chitinophaga sp.
AACGTAGCGCCGGGACAGAAGTGGCCAACAACCCCACTTCCCGGATGATGGAATAACGACTCGTTATTCCAAATGGGAATGTCATTACCTGATTTTTTAAACCAAAACTATAAAAAATGGCTACTAAGCTAAACGGGAGAAGTAATGGGAGCTGTAGATCTTCCATTTTCCGCTATGGAATATTCCTGTTGATTTCCTTTTTCTGGTGGCACGCAGCAGCGGGCAATATATCTCGTGAGGCGATACCTGTCTCGGGAGTTGTCAGAAGTGAAACCGGAGAAACAATTCCGGGTGTGTCGGTGGTAGAAAAAGGAAAATCCAACGGAAAATTAACAAATGAAAATGGTGGATTTGCGATGACGGTATCCGGCACGGAAGCTATCCTGGTTTTTTCCTACATGGGATATGTAACACAGGAAGTAAAAGTAGGAGACAAAAGAACTTTTGATATTAAGCTGGCAACGAATCTGAAAGATTTGGGAGAAGTGGTGGTGACCGCTTATGGAAAGGTGAAAAAGAGCAGTCTTACCGATGCGGTTTTCGCTGTTAATACAGAGCAGCTGGCCAACCGACCGATGAGAACTTTATCAGATGGATTGGTAGGTCTGGCGCCAGGTCTGAATATCAGAATGTCAAGCGGTGCACCGGAAAGTAGTCCTTCTATCAATATCCGTGGTTTTACAGCTATCAATTCAAGTGCAGCTCCATTAGTGCTGGTGGATGGTGTGGAGCGTCCTATCGCCGATGTAGATCCAAATGATGTAGCAAGTATTTCCCTGCTGAAAGATGGCGCCTCCACGGCTATTTATGGATCAAGAGCGCCTTACGGTATTCTCCTGATCACCACAAAAAGTGGTAAAAGCGGCAAACTGTCTCTTAACTATTCTGCCAATGTCAAAGTTGGAAAGATGACATTGTTTCCAACGCAGCCATCATCACCTGAGTGGGCACGTTATATTAATCTCGCGCAAAGAAACGGACAGCCCAATGGAACCGGTACAGACGGTGTAGATGCAATCACCATCGCAAGAATGGAAGCCTGGTTAAAGAAAGACTGGAACAACCCGGCTTTTGATGATTTAAGAACACAATTTGGTGATAACGCGCAGGCATATATTGAAAATGGTCAGTTCCCGACTACTAATGCGGGCTTTAAGAACTGGACCAGGGAGCAGTCTTTTGCTACCACAGATTTATATGGTGCCTATTTAAATAAATCAGCCGTGAGCCAGCAACACAATATTGGGTTCAGCGGAGGAACGGATAAACTTCAATACATTTCAGGATTTGGATATAACGCTACAAACGGATTATTTAAGGGTGACTTTAACTATAACAAACGCTACAACTTCCACACAAAACTGAATTTTCAAGCCACCGATTGGCTGGAATTAAGAAGTGATATAAGCTATGTGAATCAGCAAAACCAGGGCGCCAACTATATGGCCAGAAATGGTAGTGATAGTCAAAGCGGAACAGTGGCCGACTACGGTAGCATCTTTGGTTCTATGATGCAATACTTTGCTACGCCACTGCGTGTGCCTTCCGGCAATGCTTATTCCTGGATCCTCGGTGCAGCCGGTATCATGGGCGATGGCGGTTTATTTACGAACCAAAGAAACGATCTGGTACTGACAGGTGGCGCCACTTTAAAACCAGTGAAAAATCTGGAGATAAGTGGAGACTACACCTGGCGGGTGAATAACAGTGATTATACCAGGGTAGATAAAATTGCCTACACCGAACTTCCTGACGGAACGAAAATACAGAACAACAGATCGGCCAACGTGAGCAGTATCTCTAAAGCCTATGGTAGCCAGAACTATAAGTTTGCGCGCTTTAGTGCACAGTACCGCTATACACTGGCCAATCAGCACAACTTCTTTATACAGGCAGGTATGCAGGCAGAAGATAACAAGTATAAATCGTTATCAGGAAGCCGTACAGACCTTTTCTCACAGGATAATATCCAGGCATTGAATGGTGCAGCCAACAATCAGCAGGCAAACGATAATTTGTACGAGTGGGCGATGTTAGGTTACTATGGCGTATTTTCTTACGACTTCAAAGAAAAGTATTTCGTGAAATTTGCTGGTCGCCGTGATGCCAGCTCCCGTTTTGCGAAAGATTCCCGCTGGGGTATGTTTCCTTCTGTTTCCGCTGCCTGGAATGCAGCAAAGGAATCATTCTGGCCAGCAAAGAAATATATATCCGAGTTTAAACCAAGAGTTTCCTGGTCCAGTTCAGGCGATGTGGCTTCCAATGGCGCGACTAATTATTACAGCAATCAGCCTACCCTTGCATTTGGTGTAGATCAATATACGTTGTTGGGTGGCAACTACTCGAATTACGCGACTGCACCTGGTCTGGTAAGCTCCACACTCACCTGGGCCAAACCAACCGTTATCGATTTAGGAATGGATGTTACTGCGCTCCGCGGAAGATTATCACTGACCTACGATTGGTATCAGCGTACCGTGAAGGATCAGGTAGGTCCTCCGAATCCTTTGCCGGCCACTTTGGGAACTTCTGCTCCGTCTCTTAATAATGCGGTATCAGAAACACGCGGCTGGGAATTTACCATTGGCTGGAATGACCAGGTGCAAGTGGGCAAAAAACCACTGTTCTACGGCGTCAGATTAAATATGAGTGATTATATCGGTTACGTAACGAAATATTCAGCGAATAAATCAGGTATTGTAAGTGGTACCTGGACGCCTGGCCAATTATTCGGACAGAACTATACCTACGATGTAAACAAAATCGCACAGAATAAAGGTGACCTGTCTTCAGGTACATTAGCGAATACTTATACTTATCCCGGTAACTTAATGTACAATGATAAGAACGGAGACGGCTATATTAATTCCGGCAACGGAGGATTCTGGTACAGCCGTGGAGATCTGTCACCTAATGGTTTCAACTATCCACGTAAGTCGTTCTCTATTTTACCTACCGTTTCCTGGAACAACTTTACTTTCTCCGCCGTTTTAGAAGGCGTGCTGCAATGGACGGTTTACAACAGCACAGAATGGGTTTGGGGAACCCGTGCAGGTAGTGATCTTGCTTATTTCTACACCCCGGCATTCAAAGAAAGCACCAGTCTCGGTTACTGGAACACGGATAACAAAGATGCTTTCTTCCCTGCCTTCAATACCGGTTCTGGTTTGGCTACCAAACAATATTCTCTGAACCTGGCTAACCTCAGGATCCGTAATGTTACCATTGGTTATGATTTACCGAAAAGCTTAATAGAAAGAATAAAACTGAAGAGAGCCAATCTGTATGTAAGTGGAGATAATCTTGGATTTATTTTCAACAAATCATTCATAAAATATGATCCGGAATTGCTTAGTAGTGGTGTGAACGGATATCCTCCGTTACGGTATTACTCTGTGGGCTTAAACGTAAGCCTGTAAACACTATTATGATCACAATCAATAATACAGTTGAGATATGAAACGATATTCACAAAAATTATGGAAGACCGTCCCTGTTATCTGCAGCATGGCTTTCATTTTAATGTCTTGTTCGAAGGATTTTTTGGATAAGAGCCCATTAGCGTCGGTAGATGCTACTAACTTTTTCAGATCTGCTTCAGATCTGAAGATTTTTGTCAATGGATTTTATCCGAGACTTGCACCGCAATACAATACACAGGGCGGAACAGGTACCACAAGTGGTGGTAACAGTAACCTGGCGCTGGATGCAAATTCCGATGTGATGATTGTGCAAACCACCATCACGGGAAACTTGTATCGCTGGAGCGTTGCCAATGTGGCTCCGGAAACCAACAGCAACTGGAATAACGGTTATGCTGCCATCAGAAGCGATAATTACTTTTTGCATTATGCTAATCTGAATGCAGAGAAATCTGCGGCGGCCGCTCACTATATAGGAGAGGGATATTTTTTCCGTGCCTGGGATTACTTTGAATTGTTGTCACAGTTTGGTGGTGTGCCACTGATGACGGAACTTTTAACGGATGCCGATGTCGCTAAATTGTATGCGCCCCGGGCTTCCCGTTATGATGTGGCTAAACTGATTATCAGTGACCTGGACTCTGCCATCAGCCGCCTGAACTGGAAAGGCGAAGGTGAAGCAGCTACTACCGGACGAATCAACAAAGAATCTGCACTTGCTTTAAAAGCCAGGGTAGCCTTGTATGAAGGTACCTGGGAATATTATCATAGCAAAAAAGGTACGCCATTCGCTATGACTGGAAAAAATGGTGTGGAGTTTTTAAATCTCGTTGCCCCCGCTGTTGAAACCATCATGACCCGTCAGGGAACTAAAGTGTATACCGCCGGTGGCGATAAAACCATTGCCTACAATCAGCTGTTTGCACAAAAAGATGCATCCAATGTGGATGGGGTACTGTTGTATAAAGTGTATGACGCTTCCAAACTTCCATTAAGTCACAATTTCTTCTTCAAGATATTAGATTCAGGTCCTTCTATTACCGATCACCTGGTAGACATCTATTTAAATATGGATGGTACGCCTCAGGATATTACCAGCGCCTATACTAATTCACTGGATGAATTAGGTACAAAGCTGGATCCGCGATTCAAACAAACCGTTTGGATTCCATCCCGTGGCCCGCTGAATCAGCTGCCAGGCAGAGGAGGAGACGGTGATCCTTTCAGATATCCGGTGATTGCCTCTCAGGCGCCTTACACCAGCATTGGTTTTACACCAACCGGTTACAGGAATTTCAAAGGAGCGGTATTGGCACAGGAAGCTACCAAAGGTGAAACGGATGATATTCTCATCAGGTATGAAGAAGCACTGTTGTCATTTGCAGAGGCTAAAGCGATCCTGGGTACTTTAACACAGGGAGATCTCGACAAATCGATAAATGTTATTCGCGGCAGAGTAGGTATGACGCCTATGGCGATTACGGCAGGCACAGGTTTCACTTATAAAGCGGAATATGGATTTGACCTGACGGAGTTGCCGATCGTTAACGAAATAAGAAGAGAAAGAACGGTAGAACTGGCGCTGGAAGGCTTCCGCCTGGATGATCTGAAAAGATGGGCAGTATACGATAAAGTGATTAACGGATATCAGCCTAAAGGTGCTAAGATGCAGGAATGGCTGGATTACTATAACAGAACTGCCGCCCAGGTAGCACTGGACAATGGTAGCGATGCCACTTTGTACAGTCAGATCAGAAAAGACGGATACACGAAGAATGAATTTAAGCTGACTGTGGATGGAAATGTTTCGGCATTCCCGAGCGGAAGATTGAACCCATGGTTTAACCTGGTAGATTTCAAACCAGGCGGCAGAGGTTTATTCATTGAGCCAACCAGAGATTACCTGAGTGCCGTGCCGCTCCAGGAAATAAAATTATACCAGGCAAATAATGCCACGCTTACACAAAATCCCGGCTGGAACTGATTTTAAGCCAGCAGGTATTTACTAATAACTAAATAATATCAGGGTGATGAATAAGATAATAAAACTCTCCGCTTTCCTGTGTATGCTTTTAATTTTTGCTGCTTCCTGTATGAAGCCGCGGGTAGACATGGATTTAGGTGCCTGGGGCGATAATGCCAATATTACCGCCGCGGTGATATTCAGGTATGTAGAAGTCAAAACGCAGTTAGGGTACAAAGACAGCGTTATCGGCTATCAGAACGTATCTATTTCGACTAAAAGCAATACAATTGATAAAGCTGCAGCCACTGTTAATATCGTCGCCGTAAGTGGTACAGATCTTACCAAAATGGGGATCAGGTTTACCCATCTGGCTACGAAGATTGAGCCACTCGATGGCGCCCCGGTAGCTGGTGTGATCAGCGACTTCACTAAAGGAACTTTCAAATACCGTCTTTATTCAGCAGATGGTACTACCAGAGACTGGACAGTGAATGTTACGGTAGGGCTGTAGGTAGATGGTAAGTTAATGCCTGTAATACCCCAACACGTTGCATTCCCGTAACCTGTTGGGGTTTGGCTTTTCTTCTCTGACTCATGGCGCTGTTGTTAAAGAAATATTATTTTTTTAAATAAAATATACAATTTAAAAATTTCTTCACAGGAAATATTAATTTCGCATTGGGAAATTTATTTTGGTGTAAGAAATACGTTTATCCGGCTAAAAATACAAATAGCGACATATTCATGAAAGGACAAGAAATAGATACAGATATAAACAGCCCGATCGTACTTACCGGGCAGCTGGCTTTATTTAACGGCCCCGGACAGGCATTCGAGCTGAAAGAGTTTAACGTGCGGCCTTTACAGCCTGGTGAGTTATTGGTAAAGAATGTGTATACCACTATTTGTGGGAGTGACCTCCATACCTTTTGCGGGGTTAGAAAAGAGCCTTGTCCTACTGTACTCGGACATGAAATAGTTGGAGAAGTAGTGGCATTACATCCTACACACACCGGCTTTGATTTGCGTGGTAAACAATTACAGCCGGGCGATCGCATTACCTGGACTGTCTTCTCGAGCAATCCGCAATCTATCAACTCCCTGCGGGGCATCCCGCAAAAAGGGGATGATCTTTTTAAATACGGACATGTATTGGTGGAAGAGCCGGAAGTATTCCACGGCGGATTGGGCACTTATTGTATTATTAAAGCCAATACCGGTATTATTAAAATACCCGAAAATATGCCATTGTCCATTGCGGCTACCTTGAATTGTTCTGTATCTACGGTCGCCGGGGCGCTGAGAATGGCCGGCGACATTAAGGATAAACATGTACTGATTACCGGTATGGGACACCTTGGTATTACCTGTGCCGCCATGTGTCGTGAAGCAGGTGCAGAATGGATAGGTGCCGCCGATATTGCGGAAAGAAGATTGGAGGAGGCACTGGGCTTTGGCGCTGATGAAGTGTTTAACATGAACGGCGACAATTCAAAGATGTTGGCTGCGTTGCAGGAAAGAACAAACGGAAAAGGGATTGATGTAGTATTCGATATGAGTGGTTCTCCAGAAGCCATGGAATTTGGCATTAACAGTCTTGGCATTGGAGGATGTGCGGTATTGATAGGGGCGGTGTTTAATACCAAACCCTTACTCATTGACCCGGAAAGAGTGATCCGGAATCTGCTCACGATTAAAGGACTGCACAACTATAACTTCGAAGATTTTAAGTACGCTTTTGATTTTATGAAACGCAATTGGGAAAAATATCCTTTTGGTACAGTGGTGGAAAAAGAGTTTTCTTTGGAGCAGGTGGGTGAGGCATTTGAATATGCGCTTGCACAGAAGCCTTTAAGAGTAGGTATTAAATTGTAATATAGCATAGCGGCATCTGGCTGCATCAATAGAAAATAAAAATAGAATCAGTATGATTAAGATGGTTGTTTTTGATATGGCCGGTACCACGGTGAATGAAGATAATGTGGTGTATAAAACATTACAGAAAGCGATCAATGAGCATGGCTTTGACTTCACGCTGGAACAAGTGCTGGCGGAAGGTGCAGGAAAAGAAAAACTGCAGGCCATTAAAAGTGTATTGGCAGTATATGCCGGTAATCATGAGGCGCAATTAGCTAACAAGATCTTCGCACGTTTCAGGACTTTACTGGACAGTGCTTACACAGACCTGGAAGTGACCGAACAAGAGAATGCCACCAGCTTATTTCATTCTCTCCGGGAAAAAGGTGTGCTGGTAGTATTAAACACCGGCTACCAGGAAGATACTGCCAAAGGATTAATCACCAAGCTGGGTTGGCAGCGTGGTCAGGATTATGATGAACTGGTAACAGCCAGCGATGTACCGCGTAACCGGCCCTACCCGGATATGATTCTGCGTGCCATGGAGCAATTTGGTATTCAGGAAGGAACACAGGTCGTAAAAGTAGGCGATTCTACCATCGATATTGAAGAAGGACAAAATGCCGGCTGTGCGTATTCTATTGGTATCACCACCGGTGCGCATACCATGGAGCAATTACAAACAGCTTCTCCGGATTATATTATTCATAATCTGAAAGATCTGTTGCCCATCATCAACTCTTAACCTATTCCATGAAAAAAGCCGCTGGTTCCTAGCGGACCATGCGGCTTATACCTGTATCAGGATGATTATTTAAAGATCTCTGTAATTGGTTTACCAATCCATACCTGCGGAATAGTAAGACCAAATAAACTGGCAATAGTAGCGGCGGTATCAAATGTCATTACACTGCTCTTTACTTCATGGTTCGACTGAATGCCTGGTCCTTTCACGATCCACGGAATTTCCATTTCATTCATAGAGATGGAACCATGTCCCTTGTTGATGCCGCCATGATCGGCCGTAAAAATCACTACGGTATTCTTTTCCATTCCTGCTTCCCGGATGGCCTCGAGCACTTCCGCCACATGGGCATCTGTACGTTCTACAGCAGCGTAATATTCGGGCGTGCCATGTCCTACGGTATGGCCTACACTGTCTACATCATGAAAGTGAATAAATAGAAAATCGGGCTTTGCCTGTTTGATATAAGCGGTAGCTGCGGCGCTGACGGCAACGTCGCCATCGCAGTTCTGGTCTTTGTTTACGGCTGCTTTAGGAAAAAGATAACCAATGCCTTCCCATTCATAGATCACGCCTATTTCGCTATGTGGTTTGGCTTTTCTCAAAAGACTGTAAACGCTGGGAAACATATTGTATTCGTCGAGTACCCTTGCCGGTAAGTCGGGCTTTTTACTGCCCCAGGTGGTATAGCCATGTAATTCAGGACCTGCTCCCATTACCATAGAGGCCCAGTTGGGTGCGCTGGAAGAGGGTAATACCGTTCTGGCATGTAAGGTCCAGGATCCCTGTTGCATCAATGCTCTGAGCGTAGGCACTTTTGCTTGCTGGAAGGCATAGGCACCAAATCCATCCGTGCCGATTAAAATGATATGCTGCGGTTTTTTTTGCGCCTGCGTATACTGGGCAAAGAGTATCGCACTGAGGAGCATCATTGTTCTACTGATTCTGAGAAAAAACATTTGCATTTTTTCTTCAAATATATTTACTTTAAAGAAATTATTTTTCCTTAAAGTAAATATAAAGACAATTATTTCCGGAGTTCACCAAAAAAGTACATGACGAGCAGCCGGCAGGTAATGTTTTGGTGGTTAATGGGAACATGCCCGATACTACCATCAAAAAATAGGGCATCTCCTTCAGCAAGGTCAAAGGTTTTGTCTTCCAGCTGATATTGTAATGGGCCATTGAGTACGTATACAAACTCATAAGCAGCCGTGGTTACCTGGGCACGTTGGGAACCCGGACTTAAAGTGAGCAATGAAATTTGAAAAGCACCGCCTTCAAACGTAGATTCTATGACCGACTGGTACTGAAATCCAATGGCGCCTTCCTCTTTTTCATAAGTCGAGAAGCCATCTTTCGGCAGGTAGAGGTATCCTGGAAAGTCGCTCTCGGCACTCAGCTCAGAAAAGAATATTTCCGGTGTAATGCCCAGCTTCTGAATGATCGTAAATAGTGTAGGGATGGTTGGCAACATCCGCCCATTCTCGATTTTGGACAATAACGCCGACTTTATGCCGGTAACGCCGGAAAGGTCCAGTAATTTGAGTCCTTTTTCCTTGCGGTACTTTCTGATGAGGCCTCCTATTCTGTGGTAAACCAACTGTCCACCACTTACTGGTTCCTGGTTCATGAACTTAACGATTTATTAAAATGAGATACTGTAAATTTATTAATAAGAAATTTAATTTCGCCAAAGGAAATAAAATGTTTCCTACACGTACGAAAAACGAAAGTTAGATAATTCTTCATTAAGCCCGCGTAAATTGTGCGGGTGCTTTAAATCTATTCAGATAATGACTACAGGGGTTGTTGAGGAAATTAAAAAGCAGCGTTGGAAAATGCTACTGGTCACGATGTTCTGCTATCTGTTCTTTTATACAGGTCGCCACAACTTTGGCTGGGCAGCCCACCAGCTTGCCGATACGCTCCATATTTCCTATGAACGGGTGGGGTGGATCAGTTTTTCCATGTTGGTGAGTTACGCCCTGGGGCAACTGATCAACGGCAATCTGGCCGACAGATTTAGTCCGAAACACATGATTACTATCGGTGGACTGCTTTCGGTACTAGCGAATGTATTGATCAGTTATTCTAACTCTTTTGTGGTGATCCTGATTTTATGGAGCCTGAACGGATATTTCCAATCTATGGCCTGGGCTTCCGGCAGCAGAATTATTTCAAACTGGTGGCATACCGGAAACAGAGGCCTCGCCTTTGGTTTATATACCATGGCGGCAGGACTGTCTTCTGTTATCACCTATCTCATGTCCATTTTACTGGTACATGAAAGTTGGCGTAACCTGTTCCGCATACCGGTGCTCTTTCTTGCAGTCGCTGTCATCATATTTTTCCTGGTGGTGAAAAATGGACCTGATACTGTTAGTACTTCTTCGGGAGATGTAGCAGCGCCCAAACCCGGTTGGAAAGAAGGGTATCGCCAGGTATTGAGCAACCGCCGATTTCTGATAGTATGCCTGGCACTTGGCTTTCAAAGCATGGCCCGGTATGCACTCATTTTCTGGCTGCCACTTTATTTTTTGGGTGCAGGCGTAGGAACAACTGGTTCCCAGGTTTGGATAAGCCTGTTGTTGCCCATTGGTATGGCCATCGGAGCCATTTCATTTGGCTTTATGTCTGACTGGTTGTTCCGTTCAAATCGTATTAACTCTATCAGTTTCGGTATGGGCATGTGTAGTGTATTGTCTGCCGCTATTTATTTTATTAGTGCAAAGAGTGGGATCACTATTGCGGTCCTGGTGTTCCTGGCAGGCTTCTTTGCTTATGGTCCACAGGCCAATTTCTGGCCGCTGGCGCCGGAGTTACTGGGACAGGTATACGTAGGCACCGGTACGGGTATCATGAACATGGTGGCCTACGTATTTGCCGCCATAGGAGAGCCCCTGATGGGGAAATTTATTGATGCCACCGGTAACAAGGCTGTGATTTTTATTATCGTCACGGTTATTTCGCTGCTAAGTGCAGTAACGATATTACTGACCCGTACAATTACACCTGCAAAAATCGATGCAGATAAACTGGAAGTAGATTATTCTGCTGGTTGATAAGATACATTTCATAAAAAAGCGTGATACATTCTCTGGAATGGGATCACGCTTTTTTATGTTTGTGCATTAGATATTTTCCTTTAAAGTAACCCTTTTCCTGATCCTGCTCAGGCTTTCGGAAGTTACGCCCAAATAGGAGGCAATGAACTTCAGGGAGGTGCGTTGAATAATTTGTGGCCTTATCTTAATCAATTTAATATAACGCTCTTCGGCAGTGAGTGTCAGTAAATTTATTTGTTCCTCCTGCTTTTTCGCATACAATGTTTCGGCCATCATCCGGGCCATAGTACTACCTAACATGGTAGAGTCGTATAGGAATTTCAAATCAGTATGAGAGATGGACCAGATAACAATATCTTCCAGGGCCACTGTCTTTAATGGTTTTTGTTCCTGTTTTAAAAAAGAAAGGTAATCTCCAAAGAAATCATTTTCGTAAAAAAGGTTGATGCAGATATCGTGTTTGCCATTCCAGATAAAAAGCCCGGCAGTGCCGCTGATGAGGATATTTAGATATTTTTCTGTGGTACCATAATCCTTGATCACTTCATTCTTCCGGAAATGTCTTTCCTGTAGCTTCGATGTAAAGCCCTCCCAGGTTTTTGCGTCCGTGGGGTAAAAGTGATCAAAAATGAGTTTGACATTTTGTGGGGTAATTTCTGGCATGTAACGTAATTAAATATTGATGACTACATCACCCATTGATGGCTACAATGCTGCCAGCCGTTTTATTGCTGCGAACCACGTAGCCAATCCAGATAAGAAATATAGCGACCAGGGTAACTGTTAGCGCAGTAGACTTATTATCTGCCGCAGCGTAAATATCGTAAATAGCATGAAATGCAGAAAGTGCGATGAGCGAATGTGTTTTGTTTGCCACTGCATATAATCCCCAGCTACTTAATAGCAGTATACAAAAAAAACTGGCGTTTGCCATACTTAATTCGAAGTTAAGGTGCCAGATAAACCATAACACGGCCACCAGGAATATATTCGCAAACTTAGGCAGGGCGGATAGGGAAGGATGTAAAAAGCCGCGCCAGCCTATCTCTTCCAGCAATCCATACATAAGTATCGGGAAAATGACGGTAGTAAAGGCGCCTTTGTATATCCATGTAATAATGCCAACGGCCAGGAAAGGAAGTCCCCAGAATAATAACAAAGTGCCCATCTTATTGTGATAACTCCCCCAGAGTGTTTGCGTTGGCTTAATCCGGAAAGCAAGCATCACTATTAAAGCCGCAACAGCCGGACCAGCCCCCTGGAGGATAATCCTGAGTGCATCTGTTGGCAGGTGAGAAAGTAACGATGTTTTATTAGTAGCATATCTGACAGCAACGGCTATCACATAGAAGGTTACGATTGCTCCAATGCTGATCCTGTTTTTTTGCTTTGTCATGTTACTTCTTTTTGCAAAACTAGTCGAAGTTATGCTGGAAAAAATTGACTTTGGGTAAGAAATCTGGCAATAAGTAGCTGGATCGATTGGTGAAGGCTTCCCCGAAATCATATTTTGCCCCCCGTTTTACATCGTTGGTCGTTTTTTTTTGCCTGCGAATCCCATTCGTGCGTTCTTTACCTAAAGATGATTTACTCACCTAAAACCTGGTAACATGAAAACTTTAAAGATCTTACTGGTGATATTATTAGCCGCGATTTCATTTGAGGGCTGTATCACCTCCCTGTATCCCTTGTACACTGCAAAAGACCTTGTATTTGACAAACGTCTGCTGGGAACCTGGCGTTCAGATAGCTCCGCAGAATCCTGGAAACTGGAAAATCTGATGGACAAGGAATTGTCTGTTTATAAGGATCCGAAAGAAAGAGAAAAACAGGAAATCATCAAAGGCAGTTTTATCAATAAAAATACCTATCTCCTTACCTATACCGAAAAAGGCGAAAAGGTAGAATTGTTACTGAACCTGGTAAAACTGGAGAATAACTTTTATATTGACTTCTATCCCGGCCCGCTAAATGGGAAAAACGAAATGTTGAAGGATTATTATTTACCTGTACACTCTTATGCTAAAATAAAGATTGCTGAAAACGGCTTTGAGCTATGGCCCCTGGATCAAATTTCAATTTATAATTTAGTAAAAGAAAACAAAATAAGGATAAAGCATGAAGACCTCGACAATTTCAAGGTGATCACCGCATCAACAGAGGAACTTCAGAAGTTTGTGATAAAATTCTCGGACAATAAAGAATTATTTTCGGAGTCTAGAAAATTTAAGAAAAGCGTTTAGCGAATGGCATCAGTTAAATACAGGATACAGAATTTGTTACAAAACAGGGTGCTTCAGCATGCCCTGTTTTGGTGTTTATCTTACTACTACCTTCTTTACTATTTTTCGCCGGACAACCCGCAGAAAATAGACCTGATTTATACCAGCGTTTTTCATTTGCCGCTGCTTGCCGGCGTGTATATTAATCTTGCGATGCTGATTCCCTGGCTGCTGCGCAAAAAGAGATATATGGCCTTCCTCTTTTCATTAATTGTACTAATTGGATCGATGGCGGGCTTAAATATTTTACTCTTTAACAAGGTGATTGACTATATATTTCCCGGATACTTCTTTATATCCTACTACGGATTTTCTGAACTGGTCCGTTTTTCCTTTATCTACGTAGGACTTACCACATTACTCAAGTTGTCCCGCGGATGGTTTCAATTGCTGGAATCAGAAAACCGGCTTATCCGCCTGCAGCAGGAAAAGGCAGATACGGAACTATTGTTTCTAAAGACACAGATCAATCCACATTTTTTATTTAATAGTCTGAACAGCATTTATTCGTTGTCGTTACAGAAGGATGAGAAGGCGCCGGCAACGCTGCTGAAACTGGCGGAAGTAATGAGGTACATGATTTATGAATCAGATGGAGATGTTGTTCCGCTTGAAAATGAAATTAATTATCTGAAGAATTATATCGCATTACAGCAGCTGAGAAATTCAGGCAAAGCCACCATAACGTTTTCCGTGAATGGCAGTCCGGATAAACTCCGTGTAGCTCCATTTATGTTTATTGTGTTTGTGGAAAATGGGTTTAAACACGGTGTGGAAGCAGGCATGCAGGAAGCTTTTATTCATGTGGATATGGATATTCAGGAGGAAAAACTACAATTCACAGTAAAAAATAACAAAGGTATTGTAGACGAAACGGAAAATGGCAGCTTCAGAGGGTTGGGACTGGATAATGTAAAACAGCGACTGGAACTGCTGTATCCGCGGCGGTACCAGCTTGTTATTAAACAGGACGCTACGTTATACGCAGTGCAGTTGCAACTGGATCTGTCAGCACCAGAAACGAGCCAATAAATTTATTGATCATTTTTAGCCTGTTATATATGAAAATCAGATGCCTGATTGTAGATGATGAAACGCTTTCCCAGGATGTAATTGCGTCCTATATAAAGGATTTTCCGGTTGTTGAACTGGTGAGGAAATGCAGTAATGCCATTGAGGCTTTGGAGGCCTTGCAGGAAGAAGATATTCAGTTAATTTTTCTGGATATAAAGATGCCCACGCTGTCGGGTATTAATATGTTGAAGTCGATCCCGGCGCCGCCTTGTGTGATTTTTACTACTGCTTACGCACAACATGCCCTGGAAGGGTTTGAGCTGAATGCGGTAGACTATCTGTTAAAACCTTTTTCTTTCGAAAGGTTTACGCAGGCGGTGAATAAGGCCCGCCACAAAATTGAGCTGGAGGCCGTGGCTGCCAGTGGCAAGCGTGCTGGCAAGGAGCCTGATTTTTTTACTGTAAGGGCAGATAAAAAATTGCACAAACTGAATTTTGAAGAGGTGACCTATTTTAATTCTATCGGTGATTATCTTAAAATTTTTATGAAGAATGGAAAGGTGATCATTACCAGTGAAACGCTGAAGAGTATAGAAGAAAGTTTGCCTTCGCACTTGTTCCTGCGGATACATAAATCTTATATCGTAGCGGTGCGGTCTATTTTGTATATAGAGGGAAATCAATTATTCATTGAGGGGGCTGCGCTGCCTATAGGCCTGACTTATAAGGAACAGCTGATTGGTAGATTTGATGCCCGTCGCTGAATTCGTCATAAAAAAACAGCCTCCGATCATGGAGGCTGCCTGTTATATTATTTGCCGGAAGTTACCATTACGCCAAATCAAATCTATCTAAATTCATCACTTTATTCCAGGCGGCCACAAAGTCTTTTACAAATTTTTCTTTCGCATCGGCGCTGCCATATACTTCTGCAATGGCTCTCAGTTCTGAGTTAGCGCCAAACAGCAGATCTGCGCGGGTGCCTGTCCATTTTATTTTACCGGTAGCACGGTCGGTACCTTCGTATAATTCCTTACTTTCTGAAACTGCTTTCCATGCAATGTTCATGTCGAGGAGGTTGGCGAAGAAATCGTTGCTCAACTGGCCTGGTTGTGTGGTGAAAACACCATGCCTGGAACCATCAAAATTGGTATCCAATACCCGTAAACCACCTACCAATACAGTTAATTCAGGCGCAGTGAGTGTGAGCAACTGCGCTTTATCTATCAGCAACTCTTCAGTAGATACGGCGAGCTTTGTGTTACGGTAGTTGCGGAAGCCATCTGCGAGCGGTTCCAGGAAGCCTACAGATTCCACATCGGTTTGTT
>NZ_DATCVJ010000569.1:0-7731 GCF_036566945.1 Chitinophaga sp.
TATTGATATGAGCAAAATGGGCGATTTCGTAGCCTTCCAGGCGGCTATTGCCCTCCTGAAAGACCATGGCAAGGAACATATCCTGAACGAAGCATATGGCCTCTGTAAAGAGCTGCAACGCACTAACACACTTCATGCTCAAAACGTAGTGAAGAATATCTATAAGCCATTTACACCGGAACAGATCTCTGCAAAAATTGCGGAAATCCTCAACCCGGGTGGTATCCGTGCTGAAATTGAAGTCATTTATCAATCTATCGAAAGCCTGCACCAGGCTTGTCCAAATAACCTGGGCGACTGGTACTTTACCGGTAACTACCCAACTCCGGGCGGTAACCGCGTGGTGAATAAAGCATTTATGAACTACATGGAAGGCAAAAACGAAAGAGGATATTAATTTGAAAGAAGAAATCGATTTTTTGTCTTATTCAGGATTATACTGATTTAGATGATTTTCCAGATTTCTACTTTTAGGATTATAAAAGATTAAAAGATGAGGGAAGATATAAGCGGCTAAATTCGCTTATATCTTCCCTTATCTTTTAAAATCACAGTGACAAAATCCGAAAAATCATCTAAATCAGTATAATCCTGAATAGGACAAAATCGCGCTTGCTTATATTTTAGCCACCAGGCTAACTCAAATGGCTAAATGTTTCCATGTTAATTTTATCTTAAATAACCCCTTTCCCGCGAACAGTATAAGTCTAACAAGTTAACTTCCTGTAAAATCTGTATTTTCGTTTCCGTTAACTATCGGTTTTCAGCCCATGAAAACATTACTACTTATACGTCATGCTAAATCCAGCTGGACAGATCCGGACATGGATGATTTTGACCGGCCCCTCAATAAACGAGGCAAACAAAATGCCCCGGAAATGGCTCAATACCTTATTGCACGGGGTATGGTGCCCGAATTAATCATTTCGAGCCCGGCCAAAAGAGCCAGAACAACCGCCAAAATAATGGCTAACGAGTGGAAGTATCCCAAACAGGCGATCCTGCTGGAAGAAGAACTCTATCTCTGCTATGCAGCCACCTTCCTGAAGGTTATCACCAAAATAGATGACGATATCGGCGCCGTGGCCATATTTGCACATAATCCCGGGATCACCGATTTCGCCAATTACCTGACGGAAGAAATCCGGATAGACAATGTGCCCACTGCCGGCGTATTTGCGATACAGGCAGACACAGACAACTGGAAGGATTTTGACCTGGCAAAGAAAAAGTTTCTCTTCTTCGAATATCCCAGGAAAGACTGATCCTTCGTTAAAGTTGATCTAAAAAGCAGCGATCGCTTCTCTCATCCTTCGGAAAGACTAGTCTTTCACTATTTTATTATACGAAGCTGTAATCCCTTTGATCAGCGAAGAGCTGAACCCCTGATGCTCCATTTCATTTAAACCAGCGATCGTGCAGCCTTTGGGCGTGGTTACCTTATCAATTTCTTCTTCCGGATGGCGGTTTTCACGGATCAGCAGTTCTGCCGCCCCCTTTACCGTTTGCGCCGCAATAAGACTGGCTGTACGCACATCAAAACCGATTTCAATACCCCCTTGTATATTTGCCCGGATGTAACGCAGGGCAAAGGCAATACCACAGGCCCCCAGTACAGTAGCGGCATCCATCAGTTTTTCGTCTATAGTAACAGTAGCTCCCAGCTGATCAAACATGGTTTTTATATACCTGATCTGCTCTTCTGTTGCATGCTTATGCGAAATACAGGTGATAGATTCCTGAATAGCAATAGCGGTATTGGGCATAGCACGTACCACCGGCATCCCTGGCACTACATGTTCCAGATCATCAATACTCACCCCTGTTACAACGCTGATCAGTATATGCCGTTTCGGATCAAAAGACGATTTGAATTCCTGCAATACTTCCCGCACATTGTACGGCTTCAACGCCACAACAATGATTTCTGAATCCCGGATCGCTACTGCGTTATCCGTTTCTATCCGTACGCCCGCATCACGCAGGTTCGAAAGGGTGCTGGTGTTACGCTTGGTAACAGTAATATCACCGGCCTTTGAAAAACCGCTCTTCAGCAATCCCTGGGCAATGGCCGAGCCCAGATTTCCTCCACCTATAATGGCTATTTTTTTGGCTGACATAAGAAATTATGTTTACACTATAAATCCTACGGAAGGTATAACAAATGCTGCATCCATGCAAGAAGCGGAAAGCAGAAAGCAGAAAGCAAAAAGCTATTGTGGCGAATGTTAGCCGCGATGTCTGAGTATTTATTCGCTACAATAGCTTTTTGCCTTCTGCTTTCTGCTTACCTTGCATTCCATGCAGCCGTCACACACAGCAACTGCGTTTTACGCCAGGATTAAAGAAGCACACGGTGTTGAGAATACAGAAGAAAAAACCCGACACTACAAACAGATACTGGAAATCCTCTTCAGAGAACTTACCAGGAAAGAAACCCGCTCCTTCGGGAACCTGTTTGCACGCATGCAATTCTACTTTGACCGGCAATCCATTCCCCCTGATATTCATCAGCAACTAACTGCCCTTCGTATACTAACGAACAAGGCTACACGTGGTATGTTCCCTTTACAGGAAACAGAACACTTACTTTGTATCAAAGCACTCACCGAATCGGTAGCCTGGTGCTACCAGGTGCCTCCACCCGCAGCACTCACGGAGATCTATGCCCCTTCCGGTGTGCATAAATTATCGCTGGCATACCAGCACCGCCCGGGTAGTTTAACGCTCCTGAAATGCATGGTTACCGCGGTAGGTCCGCTCACCATCGGCGCTCAGGGGAAATATACCCTGCTCCTCGATGTAAAAAATGACGAACAGGGGGATTTCCAGCTACAACTGGAACACATGGAATCCGCTACTGTAGTATCCCTACATGGCCTGTTACGTCCTTACGATACTATTAACGTACTCCATTGCCGGCAGGGTGCAGAAGGCCATGAATACGCCACCACCAGCGAAAGCCAGGTGGTACTGGAACCCGACCTGCTCATCGATATCAGTGATCTGGCAGAATGCTTTACCCATAAAGGTCCTAACCGTTTATTATACCTCGTTAAAAAACTAACGCCTCAGCAATCCAGTCCGGCCGCCTTCAAAGGAAACCTGGTGAATGCACTGCTGGACGAAATGTTACGCAACAGGGAGATAGATTTTAAAAGCTCCTTTGTGGAAGCAGTTGCCGAAAACGTACTACAGGCCGCCGCCTACGGCAGGGAAAAAATAAATGAGATGTTCCGCGATATCCGGCAACATCATTGGGGAAATCTTCATAATACAGTAAAAGAACTACAGGATAAACCGGTACGTATAGAGCCTACGTTCTTCTCCGCTCAATACGGGCTGCAAGGGCGTTTGGACCTGATGGCAGAAGATGATACCGATGAATACCGTAAAGAAATATTCGAGTTAAAAAGTGGAAAATGCCCGGATTTCAACACCTGGAAAAACCATGAAATGCAGGTAGTAGGGTACAACCTGTTGCTGCGTTCAGCTTTTGGCCGTCACCGTAAAGGGGGATCTGCGATCCTATATTCCGCCGCGGAAACCAGTCCACTGAGGAATGTGAGCAGTACCCATCTCACAGAAAATGATTTACTCCTGCTCCGCAATGAAGTAGTAGGTATGCTCCTCCGGCTGGCAGGATGTGAGTTTGAAGTGCTGTCTACCATTACCACAGCGGCATCGCTGGGACTACCGTCTTTCAGCGCCGCACATTTTACGGCCTTTGAACAGGCCTGGCAAACAGCGCCGCCCGTAGCAAAAGCTTACTACCACGAGTTTCTGGCGTTTATGCTGCGCGAATACCTGCAGGCAAAATGCGGTATGTTTTCAGAAATTAACCGGGAAGATGATGCCGACGGATTTGCAGCCCTCTGGCTACAACCCGAAAAGGATAAACTTTCCCGCTTCAATATTATACCGGGACTCCGTTTCCGGGAGTTTGATACGGTAAATAGTTCCGTATTATTTGATATAGTCGTACCCGTTAGCCACAACTTTCGCAAAGGCGATACCGCCATCATTTATCCGCGTACAAGCACGGAGCTGCAACCCCTGCAGCAACAGCTGCTGAAAGGCAGGATAGAAGAGGTGGGAAAAGAACAGCTGAGCTTTTCACTGAATAACCGGCAAATGACGCTGGACTTTTTCCGGCAGTTCGACGAGTGGATTATAGAACATGATATTTACGAATCTAACTACTGGACGGCGGCGGCTTCTCTGTTTCACGTTATTTCGCCCAGGTACCGGGAGCGCACCAATATGCTGCTGGGACTCACTACGCCGCGCTGGTATCCATTGCAACGTACCACACCGGCCATGTTTAACACTAACCAGGAACAAATTGTTAAACAGGCCCTCGAAGCGCAGGACTACTACCTGTTACAAGGTCCTCCCGGCACCGGCAAAACATCTTCCCTGTTAACCACTATCGTGGGAGAAATGGTTAAGCAGGACACCCACGTCATCATTGTTGCCTTTACCAATAAAGCAGTAGAGGAAATTTGCCATAAGCTCACGGCTAAAAATATTACCCATCTCCGTATGGGTGGCCGCAGCTCGGATGCTTCGCTAACATTGAAGCAGTATTGCCTGGATGGCTCGCTGGACGAAGCCCGGAGCTATATTACCAGTCACCGGGTATTTGTAGCTACGGTAGCTACCATGGCTACCCGCCTGGAACAGTTAATAATGATGGGGATTCCTACCGATACTTTAATTGTGGACGAAGCTTCTCAGTTAACAGAACCCCAGCTGCTGGGTCTGTTAATGCCTTTCCGCAAATTTATCCTGATCGGTGATCAGAACCAGCTACCACCGGTGGTGGCCCAGGAGGAATATTTTTGCCAGGTAAAAGCAGCCTGTTTATTGGAGCTGGGCATCCGCGACTTGCGTACGTCTATCTTTGAACGATTAATACAGCGCTGCAAAACCAGCCACTGGCGCCATGCCTGGGGCATGCTCAATACACATTTCAGGATGCACGACAGCATCGCCGCCCTGGTGAATCATTACTATGCAGGGCAGTTATCTTCCGGAAAACCAGAACAAAAGGCCGCCTTTGATGGGTATAAAGATCAGGAAAACGTAGGGTGGGAGCGGATTTTATCTTTAGGAAGAAAGGTATTTATTGGCAGCCCCTATGAAGCGACTTCCAAAATGAACAGAACGGAGGCACAATGGGTGGTATCTCTATTACAACACCTGAAAAGCCGTTATGGCGCCAATTTCAGCAAAGACACAGTGGGAGTGGTTACACCCTGGCGCACCCAGATCAGTCTTATCCGCGAATTGATCGCAGAAGATGCTGCGTTACAGGACATTAATATAGACACCGTAGAACGCTTTCAGGGCTCTGAAAATGATATTATCATTGTTTCCCTGGCAGTATATCATGCGGCGCAGGTGCAGACATTGCAGTGCCTGGGGCAGTTTAACTGGGAAGAAGAAGAGATAGAAGTAGACCGTAAGTTATTGGTAACGTTATCGCGTGCACGAAAACAGGTAATTATCCTGGGATATGAGCCGGTGTTGCAAGACAGCGCCCATTACCGGAAGATGTTGGAGGAGATGGTAAGGGGAGTGATGTAGTAACGTCCACAAATAACTATGGCCATACTGGTAGTATGGCCACAGTTTAGACAACATCATATATGATCACTCCTGGTAAACCAGGCTTTAATCCAATGTTACATGCCCCCAGTTTTCACCGCTTTTAATGCGGTAAAGCTGCATTTCGCTGATATCAAACTGTTCAGCAATTTGCTTCATCGTTTTCTTACCAGGTTTGTTGAGCAGGCGTTTAATGCTTTTTACTTTGGTCACATTCAGCTTCAGGCCTTTTACACGGTTGCGTTGCTTTTCTTTGTAGGCCAGCTTCGCAGGGCTTTTTTGCTGATGTTCTTCCATTTCCTCTTTGGTTGCCCATTCGAGGTTGGTTGCTTTATTATTTTTCTTATCGTAGTCCAGGTGAATCACATATTTATGTGCCCGTCCTCCTTTTTTACTAAAAAGTTTGGCCACCTCCCGGTGCAGGTAGAGTGACTGGTAGCTATCTGCGGGCTTTACGTTTAATACCGTATAGCCTTCCACGGTAGACCCCGTGAGCAGCTTACCATCTTCGGTACTTTCATGATAACTGATCACTCTCCCCATGTTTGATACAGCGTATTTTTTACGCAGGGCAGATTTGTTTTTAATCTGTAAGTCTTTCCAGACTTCATTTTTCAGATTTTTAATTGTGGTCATGTGAAAGTATTTTTTTATTTTTTATACTCTGGGGTTTATCCGTTTATCCGTAAACGTTACAACCGGCCATTTCAGTATCAGCCGGCAGAAAATCGTGTGCAGCTAATTGGGGAGCAGCCCTTTCGAATATATGGTCCTTGTATTGTAACACCACCGCGTCTAGTACTTCCTCTATCTCAGCTAATGTATTGTAAGTTACTAATTGTTGTCTGAATTCTTTTATATGCGGCAATCCTTTGAGGTAATTTGTGTAGTGGCGGCGCATTTCCAGTATGCCTACTACTTCTCCTTTCCAGGAAACTGATTGGTGAAGATGCTTTTTACAAACTTCCACTCTTTCTAAAACAGTTGGTAGTGGCAAATGTTCGCCAGTCTTCATAAAATGCTTGATCTCCCTGAAAATCCATGGATAACCAATAGCAGCCCGGCCTATCATCACCCCATCTACACCATATTTCTGTCTGGCAGCGATTACCTGCTCCGGCGTACATATGTCACCGTTACCAAAGATAGGAATTTGTATGCGTGGATTGTTTTTTACTTTTCCGATCAATGTCCAGTCAGCACTACCTTTATACATTTGCGTACGGGTACGCCCGTGAATGGTGAGTGCTTTGATTCCAACATCCTGCAGTCTTTCCGCTACTTCTTCAATATTCTTTGTCTCATCGTCCCAGCCCAGGCGGGTTTTAATAGTTACTGGCAGCTTTGTAGCCTTTACTACGGCAGCTGTCAGTTTTATCATTTTAGGAATGTCTTTCAAAATACCTGCGCCAGCACCTTTACAGGCTACTTTCTTTACCGGGCAACCAAAGTTGATATCCAGCAAATCGGGATTGGTGGCTTCTACGATCTGTGCCGCCAGTGCCAAAGATTCCTCATCACCACCAAAAATCTGAATGCCTACCGGACGTTCGTAGTCGAAAATGTCCAGCTTTTTGCGGCTTTTAATGGCATCACGTATCAGTCCTTCCGAAGATATGAACTCAGTATACATGAGATCGGCCCCATTATCCTTGCACACCGCACGAAAAGGCGGATCGCTCACATCTTCCATGGGCGCCAGTAATAAAGGGAATTCTCCCAGTTCAATATTTCCTATCTTCACCATAATTTATATAACCACAGCAGGTTTTGCTATAGTTATTATTTTAATGTTTTATATACTATTTTTCTTACAAGCAGGATTTCTTTGCAGTGACAGCTAGCATCAGGCAGCTGTAATGATCTATAAGTAACTGCAAAAACTGGATTTCGCGCTGTAAATTTACGCAAAATTTAATACAGTATTTTCATATGACCGGTTATCTGAAACAGTCTTCTACTTTATTGCAGTTTGTTACCTTCCTGGGCTTTTTCTTTGGATTCTTTGCTATATACATTGCTGCACTGCAGATGATTACGCCAGCGATGACCGGCCAAAGCCTGGAGGCTATTCAAAATGGCGCTTTTAATGATCCTAACCTTATCGGCTATCTGAAA
>NZ_DATCVJ010000570.1:0-11212 GCF_036566945.1 Chitinophaga sp.
ATGATGGTCATCATTCTCATGTCAGTAAAATTTAGGTGAAACAAATCGGCTTATGCAGTTGTAGCATACCGGTGATCATCGTTGTATAAATATATAGATAGGTGGATTAAAACACGCCGGACGGCATGTTTACAGGATCAGCCTGTTTTGTGTATGTGGATTATAATTTCATGATGCGGCAAAGGTAAAAAAATATTTCTTAAATTTTAGGTGATATTTAGTCGCTTACCGACACTAGTATATAAAACCAGTTTTTATGCGCAATCATGAAGATCAGTGGTTGGAAGAAATATACAAGAGTACCCTGCCACGGGTAGCCAGATTAGTTTACCAGATGGGGGGCAACCTGGAGATGGCCAAAGATATCTTCCAGGACGCCGTGATCATCTATCTCGAAAAACAAAAAAAACAGACACTGCCTGCCAACGTATCAGCAGCAGCTTATATTTCAGGGATCGCCAGGATCTGCTGTATCCGGAAAATGAGACAAACGGAGCGGTATGCATCTCTCGAAAATATAAATGCAGATATAGCAGTACCAGCAGATTACTATGCACCACCACCCGCCCCAAAGCCTTTACTGGACTACGTAAAGGCCGCTGGCAAACGATGCCTGCAACTCTTGCAGGCCTTTTATTATGAACAACATTCCATACAGGATATTGCCGCCGATTTTAATTTCAAAACGCTGCATTCCGCCAGTGTACAGAAATACAAGTGCCTTGAAAAAGTAAGGGAACAGATTAAAGCATCAGACTATGCGGAAACAGTTAGTTGACATACAGGAAACAGACCGCTACCTGCTGCGGGAAATGAGCACAGCTACCCGCCTCGTATTTCAGGCCCGCATGCTGGTAGATCCTGCCTTGCGCGCCCATGTACGCCATCAGCGAAAAGCCCTGCAGCTCATCGTCTGGTTGGCCAGAGAAGAAAAACGTACACAACTCGATGCCGTCTTTCAACGACTCATGCAAGACGAATCTTTCCATACATCTATCACTTCAATATTTAAATAAAATGGCTTTTTTGATTCCTACTGTTATCGACGGCGAGAGCCGCGGTGCCTTTGATATATACAGCCTGCTGCTGAAAGAACGGATCGTTTTCCTTGGCACCGCCATCGACGACCAGGTGGCTAACCTCATGGTGGCACAACTCCTGTACCTCGACAGCGAAAACCACCGGCCTATCAATATGTACATCAATAGCCCCGGTGGCGTGATTTACGCCGGCCTGGCCATTTATGATACCATGAAAATATTGAAGTCGCCCGTATCTACCATGGCGATTGGTTTTACCGGCAGCATGGGCACCATCATTCTCACCGCCGGCGCCACCGGACAACGCTACGCACTGCCCAACGCCACCATCCACATGCACCCGTCCAGCGGCGGCGCCAAAGGATACACCGAAGATGTACGCATCGCTTTCCGCGAACAACAAAGACTCCAGGATAAAACGTTCCAGGTGATAGCCAAACACACCGGCCGCACAGTAGAAGAAGTAGCGGGGGTGTTTAATAATGATCGCTTCATGAACGCCGAAGAAGCGAAAGCATTCGGACTGGTAGATGAAGTCCTCAATACCGACGCCGCACTGCCGGCATTGCCTTTCCGGCAGGAATTACTGATAGGGTCTTAAAAGTTGGCATCCTTGTCCCATACCGACATGGTAATAAAACGCCAGGAGAAATCTTCTTCACGGTACCATACCGTAATATTTTTTTCTCCGTTATACCAGGTCACCTCTTTAATCTGTATACGCTGGCGCAGATAGTCTTTGCGTTTAAAAAAATTAAACAACCCAATGCGGAATTCAGATAAAGAATCAGACATATAAAACTCCGTCGCCTCGTCCGATGGTCCGGCGATGGCGATGGCTTCTTCCAGAGGTTTATCTTTCAACAGCGCCGGCGCCACGGTATCGGGCGGCGGCTGCAGGCGGCTGGCAACTACCGTATCTATCCCCGGCAGCCCGGTATCATCATTGGCCGGAGCCGGATGACAGGCGGCTCCCAATATAGCAGCACAAGCAACAACGATGGCAATGCGCATCATAATCAGATGATTTGTAAATGTAATCACGCTCCTCCATGTCTTTTTGCTTTCACAATTTACCTTTATCTTACGACTGGCAATAACTAAAAAGCATTGTAGCGTTATGAGATTAAGAGTCGCCAGGCATACCACTTCACTGGAGCAGATCATTAGTTTTTATCAGGATGTATTAGGCTTCCGGCAATTAGGATCTTTTCAGGATCACAGTCATTACGATGGCGTTTTCCTGGGCCTGCCCGGAGAAAACTGGCACCTGGAGTTTACCGTTTCTGACGAACCACCAAAGCATCAGCCAGATGAAGACGATCTGCTGGTATTATACCCCGAAACGAAAGAAGTATTCGCCAAAATGCTGCAAAAGGCCCGCAGAGCCGGTACGCCGGAAGTAAAAGCAAAAAATCCATATTGGAACGAACATGGCATTACCTTGCTGGACCCCGATGGTTTTCGGCTCGTGCTGGTGATGGTGATATAACTATTTCCATCCGCCTCCCAACGCACGGTATAAGTATACGATAGACTGCAGCTGTTGCAGGTGATCGTTTACTTTATTCAGTTGCGCGAGCAACAAACTTTGCTGTGCATTCAGCACTTCTGTATAATTAGCAAATCCATACCGCACCAGTTCCTGTGTATACTCCACCGACAACTGCAGATTTTTCAGTTGCAGCCGGCGGGCGTTTGTCTTTTCCTGCGCCGTATTGTAAGACGATAAAGCATTGGATACTTCCTGACCGGCTGTCAGCACCGCGGTGCGGAAATTCAGCGCCGCCTGTTGCTGTTGTTCCTGCGCCACCTTCAGGCGGGTTTTGTTGATACCCTGGTTAAAAATGGGCTGTGCCAAGCCTCCGGCCAGGCTGCTCAGCCAGGAACCGGGACCGGTGAGCGAAAAGTAGCTGGTATAGCCACCAGACGCGGAAATGGTGAGGGCCGGGTAGAAGTAGGTGCGGGCTACATTCGTTAATTCGAAATAGTACCGCAGGTTATATTCCGCTGCCTGTACATCCGGCCGGTTAGCCAGCAGTTGCGCCGGTACACCTGTTTTCAGTAACATAATGGGTTGCTGTGCATCAATGGTGTCGCGGGCAATGGGGCCTGAAATATGCCCCAGCAGCAGGTTCAGCGTGTTTTCTGTTTCCCGGATAGATTGCTTCAGATCCGGGATCGTTACTTCTGCCGCATAACGACTCGCTTCACTTTGCACCACCGCTGCGCTGGTCACCACATCTGCTTTTTTCAATTCTTTCATCACTTCCACTGTTGCCTGCCAGTTGATCACGGTTTGCTGGGTAATCTGCAGCTTCTGATCCAGCGACATCAGGTAGTAGTAGTTGTTGGCAATATCGGCTATCAGCCCCGTTTGTACGGCTTGTGCATTTGCAGTTGCCTGCAATAGGGCAGCCAGACCGGCGCGCCGGCTGCTGCGCAACTTGCCCCAGATATCTGCTTCCCAGGTAGCCGTGAGCTCCGCGCCGTATTGCTGAGGGACCACACTCCGGCCCGTACCACTTTGATTGGAAGCACCTGCGATGGCGGCGCTGGCATCTGCGCCTACAGATGGATAGAGTGCTTGTCTGCTTTGCGAATAGTTCGCCGCTGCCTGTCGCATCCGCGACCACGCTACCTGTAAGTCCAGGTTGTTTTGAATGCCTTCCGTAATCAGTTGTTGCAGCAGCGTATCAGTAAAGATCTCTTTCCAGTGCAGGGTAGCAATAGTGTTGGTATCGGTACTGGCTACGTCGCGGTAAAGATTTTTGTCGGCAATGCCTGGCGACTGATACGGCCGCACAATATGGCAGGCCGATAACAGCAACGCCAGGCCGCCAATGAAGAAAATAATATTTGATGAACGTCGAAAATGCATGCGCTGATATTTTTGAAACACCCGTCTGTAAACGGGCATTGTTTTCTAAGATGCTGTTTGCTCCGTCTGCGGAGGAAGCGTTGTTTCTTCTTCTTCGGCTTCCGGTGCCCGTTGTATTTTTTCCTGTAGTGTTTGGAAGACGATAAACAAAGCAGGGGTAATGAATATACCAAACACCGTTCCCACCAGCATGCCGCCTACAGCGCCTGTTCCGATGGAGCGGTTACCGTTGGCGCCCGCGCCACTGGCCAGCATCAGCGGTACCAGTCCCAGGATGAAGGCGAAAGATGTCATCAGGATGGGACGCAGCCTCGCCTGCGCGCCACTCACCGCTGCTTCAGCGATGCTCATGCCTTTACGTCTTCGTTCCACGGCATATTCCACAATCAGGATCGCATTTTTAGCGAGCAGCCCAATCAGCATAATGAGCGTAATCTGCACATAAATATTATTGCTGATCCCAAAGATCAGCGCAAACAAAAAGGCGCCGAAAATACCCACCGGAATGGCCAGTAAGATGGCAAACGGCAAAAGGTAACTTTCATATTGGGCACTCAGTAGCAGGTATACGAAAATGAGACAGAGCAAAAAGATAAAGATCGTTTGACTGCTGCCGGCCAGTTCTTCCCGCGTGATACCGGAAAACTCAAATCCAAAACCCGGCGGCAACGTTTCCGCGGCCGACTCCTGGATGGCGGCAATAGCCTGCCCGGAGCTATAGGAGGTATTCGGCGTACCACTGATACTGATAGAATTAAACAGGTTAAAACGCGTGATCGCTTGCGGGCCATACGTTTGCGACAGCGTTACAAACTCTGTAATCGGCACCATCACACCGTCTGCCGTGCGCACAGAAACCCCGTTCAAACTTTCGGGCGTTAACCGGTATTCCGGTGAAGCCTGCACCATCACCCGGTATTGCTGCCCAAACTGATTGAAGTTGGACGCATAAATACCACCGTAATAACCCTGCATGGCATTGGTGATGTCGGTAACATTTAACCCGGCATCCTTGACCTTCGGCACATTCACCGTCATCAGGTACTGCGGGAAATTAGGATTGAAAGAAGTAGTGGCAAATTGTATTTCCGGTCGCTGCGTGAGCACACTGAGAAAGTCTTTGTTTACTTTATAAAAGTGCGCAATATCGCCGCCGGTTTTATCCTGCAACTGGAAAGCAAAACCGTTGGAAGCGCCAAAACCCTGTATGGTGGCCGGTGCAAAGAACTTAATCTCTGCCTCGGTCATCTCTGCCGTCTTCTTATTTAATTCCTTAATGATCTGCTGTATATTTCTTTTCCGCTGATCCCAGGGGATCAGCCGCATTACCACCATCGCGTAGTTACTACCGGTTCCTGATAATTGTCCGCGGCCGGTAACGGCCAGCACATTATTGATTTCAGGTATGGTGGCCGCTATCTTTTCTATTTTCCGCGCCACGATGTCGGTGCGCTGCAAGGAGGCATCGGGCGGTAAACTGATGTTACAGTTGATCGTACCCAAATCTTCTTCCGGCACAAACGCCGTAGGCGTCATCTTCGCAAGAATAATCAGGCCAACGGTAAACAACGCCAATACCGACAACGGAATCCATTTCCGCCTGCTGAAAAAAGTAAGGGTGCTGGTATATCGTTTGGTGAGTCTTTCAAACGCCACGTTGAATGCCTGGTAAAACCGCTGCAGGAAATTCATTTTCTTCGTATGCGCGTTGGCGTGAGGTTTCAGAAAAAGCGCGCAAAGCGCCGGACTCAGGGTCAGTGCATTGATGGCCGACAACACAATGGCAATCGCTAGTGTAAGCCCAAACTGTTTGTAGAAAATACCGGAGGAACCACCGATGAAACTCACCGGAATAAATACTGCCGACATCACGAGTGTGATGGAAACAATGGCGCCGGATATTTCGTCCAGCGCGTCTATGCTGGCTTTGCGGGCCGACTTATACCCCGTATCCAGCCGGGCATGCACCGCCTCTACAATCACAATGGCATCATCTACTACAATCCCGATGGCGAGAATCAGCGCAAACAGGGTGAGCAGGTTAATGGTGAAGCCAAATAGTTTAAGGAAAAAGAAGGTACCTATAATAGCTACGGGAACAGAGATCGCGGGTATTAAGGTGGAACGGAAATCCTGCAGGAAAATAAATACCACCACAAACACCAGTATAAACGCTTCAAACAGGGTATGCAATACCTTCTCGATAGAGGCGGTCAGAAAGTCATCCACATTTTGCAATACCACATACTTCACGCCTTTGGGAAAGGTTTTGGAAGCATCTTCCATGACCTTCAGCGTTTGCGTGATCACATCGCGTGCATTGGAACCGGCTACCTGCGCTACACTCACAGACACGGCCGGATATCCGTTGGTGCGGGTGCTGTTGAAATAACTGAGGGCGCCCAGTTCTATGCGGGCCACATCTTTTAACCGCAGCAAACGGCTGCGCAGATTAGACCTCAACACGATGTTGCCAAACTGGGTGGTATCCATTAGCGTACCGGGGTACTTGATGACGTACTGGAAAGCCTGTCCGCCACTTTCTCCAAACTGACCGGGAGCCGCCTGTATATTCTGTTCAGACAACGCCGTGGTAATATCTGCCGGTACCAGTCCATAACTGGCCATGGCCTGGGTATTCAGCCATATACGCATGGAGTAATCCATCGATCCGGAAGCGGAAGCATCGCCTACGCCGGGGATACGCTTGATCACCGGTGTAATATTGATATCCGTAAAGTTTTGCAGAAAGGTTTGGTCGAAAGAAGGGTTGGTACTGTATACCGAAAAGATGAGCAGGTTACTGGTTTGTTTCTTCTGTACGGTAACGCCGGAACGTGTTACTTCCTGTGGCAGCAGGGGCGTAGCACGTGCTACGGCATTCTGCACATTCACCGCCGCCATGTTGGGATCACTACCTATCTTAAAGCTCACCGTAATATTGGCCGAACCATCATTGCCTGCGGTAGAGGTGATATAGTCCATATTTTCCACGCCATTGATCTGCTGCTCCAGCGGAATCACCACACTTTTCAGCACCACGTCTGCATTGGCGCCACTATACGACGTTTGCACCTGGATGGTAGGAGGGGCAATATCCGGATATTGGGAAATGGGAAGTGATACCAACCCCAGTATCCCCAGGGTGACGATAATGATGGATACAACTGTTGATAATACCGGCCGCTCTATAAATCTTTTTAACATGTTGATATTTTAAATGGATCGGGTAGATCCTTTTGCTCAGAGACTGTTGTACACGCTGTCGGCATTCACCATGCGGGGATTGATGACCTGGTCTTCCCGCAGGTTGCTGATACCATCGATCACGATTTTATCGCCTTTTTGTACGCCATGTTGTACCACGAAGGATTGTCCTGCGGCGCTGGCATTGGAGCCTATGTCTACAGACCTCACTTTATTATCGGCGTCGACTACGTACACAAACAGCTTACCCTGTATCTGGTAGGTGGCCTTCTGGGGCACCAGCAGGGCGGTATCTATGGTTTGTGGAATGCGTACAATGGCGCTGCTGCCGCTGCGTACCAATCCGTCAGGATTGGCAAAGGTGGCTCTCATATTCAATGCACCGGTGGAGGGATTAATTAACCCGCTGGCAGTTTCTACGCGGCCTTTGCGGGGCAGCGTAATACCGTTGGCCAATACCAGGGTTACCGGCGGCATGGTGGCCAGCTTATCCTGCATGGTAACACCTTTGGACGACAGGAAGAAATCGAGCCCCTGTCTTTCATTGATAGAAAAATATGCATAGATGGTAGAAATATCGGACACCGTTGTCAGCGGATTGGCTGTGGTGCTGCCGATCAGACTGCCTATTTTATAAGGAAGAATACCAATCACCCCATCGGCGGGACTATTAATGACGGTGTAACTTAAATTTGTTTTGGCGTTACTTAATGCAGCATTCGCCTGTGCCAGGGCCGCTTGTTTGGACTGCAGATTATATACAGCCGCCTCCAGTTCATAGGCACTCACAATATCCTTTTCTACCAACGGCTTTACCTTGTTTACCTGCATTTGTGCAGCGTTTACATCGGCTACGGCGATTTTAATATTGGCCTGCGCGGTATTTACATTCTGCTCATATTGAGGAGCGCTGATCCGGAACAACAACTGTCCTTTTTTCACACTCGCGCCTTCGTCGATGTAAATAGCATCAACATAGCCATCGATCTTAGGCCGGATTTCAATATTTTGTACGCCCAGGATGGTAGCAGGATAATCGGAGTTGATGACCGCCGTTTGCGGCTGAAGTGTGATGACGGGATAAGGCTTTACCGTGTTTTGTTTGCCGCCACTCTTGTTGTTTTTACAGGCACCCAGTACAAAAAGGAAGACAAGCGCGATAATAAATTTACTCATAGCATTTCGGTTCGTTTAAGAAGATCCATTCCTTTGTTTTACAGTAACAGTGATTCCGGTACTAGTGTTCAGGCTGAACGGAAATAGTAGTCATTAGACGGGAAGGACCATAACGGGTTTATTACAGCAATAGTTAAACACTGTTAAAGCTGTGTACAGTCGGGATGCAGCGGGAAAATATTCGCCCCATGAGGTTATTCGGACCATTTTTCAGGAACCAAACAAGGCAACTCAAAATTGAACACCACGTGTATCTAAAGCGGACAATTTATTATATTTTGTAATGTTTTAATTGTTTATTATTAGTATTATATTGTTTAGGCATTTTCTTCGCTACTTTAATGGATGGCTGATTTTCCAGACTTAAATTATCTTCAAAAATGCTAAGGAACTATCTCATCGCAGCTTTCAGAAACTTCTTTCGTAGCAGGGTGTATTCCATCATCAATATAGCGGGACTTAGTCTTGGGTTAGCCTGCGCCATGCTCATCATTTTGTATATAAAAGATGAAGTGAGCTATGACCGCTTTCACGCCAACGCGAAACAGATTTATCGCATATTCGCCGAGGCGGCCAGTCCCCAGGGCGAAGTCCGGAGAATGGGTATCACAGGCGATGTGCAGGGGCCACTTTTTGCGTCAAAAATACCGGAGATAAAGGCGTTTGTAAGGGTATTTGGTGGTCAGGCCGACATTAAAAATGGTGCAGAGATCAGCTCCACCAAATTGCTGAGTGCAGATGCTAACTTTTTCACCGTATTCACTTTTCCTTTGCTGAGTGGTAACCCCAAAACAGCCTTGCTGGAGACTAATTCCGTGGTGTTGTCAGAGGCCGCCGCCAGGAAATATTTCGGCTCAACTGCCGTATTGGGAAAAAACCTTTTAATGAAAAGAGGTGATAGATTTGAAGAGTTTGTCGTCACCGGTGTTGCAAAAAGATGCCCGCAAAATTCATCTTTACAATTTGACGTCCTGCTTCCTCACAAAGCATCTCCGGACATGGAACATGGCAGTCGGAGGTGGAACTCCTTTTATCTGAATACTTATGTATTGCTTTATCCGCATGCCGATATCAGCGCTGTGGAAGCCAAAATGACAAAAGCATTTGCCGACGATGCGCCGGACGTTGTGAAACAGATGGAAGAAGCCACGCACGCGAAGTTAAGCGGAGGATACAGGCTGCAACCCTTCACCGACATTCACCTGAACAATAACATCGACAGAAACGATATTTCAGGAGCCAGCAACCTGTCTTATTCCTTTATACTATCCTGCATTACGGGCTTTATACTACTGATTGCCTGTATCAATTTCGTCAATCTCACTATTGCCCGCTCCCTGAAAAGAGCGAAGGAAATTGGTGTGCGCAAAGTGATGGGGGGCAATAGAAAACAGTTAGTGATACAATTTCTCGGTGAATCTACTTTATTATGCCTTTTGGCCTTTGGCATAGCCATTATTATGCTGCTACTGGCCATACCTGTATTCAATCAGCTGGCGGATAAAAACATCACACTCTCCAGTATGTTCGACATGAAATTATTGACAGGTTATCTGGTTCTTTTTCTTGTCACCAGTGGACTGGCGGGTTTTTATCCGGCCATGGTCTTGTCGCGTTATAATCCGGTAAAAGTTTTGTATGGTCGCTTTTCTTTTTCTGGTAAGAATTACCTTCAAAAAACCCTGGTGGTCATACAGTTCACGTTGGCGTCGTTCTTAATTTGTGCCACGTTTATTATCTTTTCTCAGTTTAGCTATCTGACGACTAAAAAACTAGGTTACGATGACAGCAATCTTGTCCTGGTAAATAAAGCAGGATTGACCCGCGGGGAGGCCAGGTTATTCAGGGAAGAACTGATGAAGTATCCTAACATCCTTGGTCTGGCTGCCAAAGATAACGGCTACTCCTTTAATGGAGGAAAAATAAATGAGGATGCTGCCATTGGCTTTGCTAACGTAGCCATTGATGAATCTTATATACCGCTGTTAAAAATCCCAATACTAAAAGGAAGGAATTTTTCATCGGGGTTTCCGTCAGACTCTTCCGGCGCTGTGATAGTAAATGAATCGTTTGTAAAAAAAGCAGGATGGAAAGAACCAATTGGTCAACAGGTGATCATGAATGGAGCTGAGAAATATCGGGTTATCGGCGTGGTAAAGGATTATCATTTTCAATCCCTGAGTCAGGAAATAGGGCCGGAATTGTTTTCTATGAAGGGGCCGGATGGATTTGGAATGGCCTATATTAAAATTGCTGTCAATAGTGAAACGGCCAGCCTGCTGAAAATTGAAAGGGTATTTAAGAAACTGTTTCCCCTCGTTCCTTATTCTTTTGAATTTAAAGATCAGGAAAACCGGAAAAATTACGAAGTAGAGGCGCGATGGAAACAAATTATGCTCTCTGCCGCCGTCCTCACCATATTTATTTCCTGTATAGGACTGTTCGGATTGTCGGTATTCTATGCCGAAAAAAGAACCAAAGAGATTGGTATCCGTAAAGTGTTGGGCGCATCAGTGGGTCGTGTAGTCGCTATTTTATCAATGGATTTCCTGAAATTAATCATGATTGCGCTGCTCATCTCCATTCCGTTGGCATGGATCACTGCAGACAAGTGGCTTCAAAATTATCCCTATCGGATTCCACTCAGCGGGTTCATGTTTGCACCAGAAGCTTTATTGGTTGTTTTGATGGCGCTGGTAACAATAAGTTTTCAGGCAATAAAGGCAGCGATTGCCGACCCGGTAAGCAGTTTAAGATCTGAATAGTCAGCAGGCGTGTTTTTCTTTTTGACATTTTCTAAAAAAGAAAGAGGAGGGATCAACAGTAATTTTTACCCGATTTTTTTCGGGTACCAGATGGAGAGAAGAGATATTTCGTTTAGGCTATGCTCCGGTCCATCAAATTATTG
>NZ_DATCVJ010000571.1:0-2566 GCF_036566945.1 Chitinophaga sp.
TCTCAAGTGCTCCACCCATATTAGGAGCAAACACAACTACTTCTTTTTTGGTAACGGATTGTATTCTTCCCACTTGAGCTAGCTTTCCTTTTGCAGTACCTTTATCAACCTCAATGATAAATTTATCTAGAATAATATCAAAATCAGTCACTGACTTCCTCGTAATAGGGTTTATTATTTCCTGTTCTATAGCGCGAACAGATTTAGGCATAGCACTTTCAATAGCCTGAACTGTTGATCTAACCAATGGATCAATCTTTCCTTCTAATAGGCCTGGCCTAGGCAGCAACATTTTCGCTATTTCTGATCTAAAACTAGTGTTGTAGACGACTAACTCCGCTATAGAATTACTATACCAAAAACCTTCTGATTGATCAATCTGCTCGATAGCACTATTTGCTTCTTTATCATTGCCGCTTAGTAATCCTTTAACTACAGCCATATGAGCAACTTTAGTAGCTGCTGTGGATTTAGAATACGCGGGAACTTGATGACTAAAGAAATAAGTTGTGTTTTGATATGCTTTTTCCCAAGTATCTCTATTATATGGATCCCCATCATCATATGGATTTGCGGGAGTAATATTAGTTGGCAGTTTCATCCCTAATACAGCATTTAAATATGTAATCCTATATATATCTGCAGTACTAATAATAAGGCCACCGGAATATACAATCTGATTACCATCTATCGAGACACTAGCAGGCTCCAGACCATCCATATCAATAAATTTGATCGGATTATTTCCTGCAAACTGATAAGGTGTATACCAAGGATATTTTGGAGATAATGGATCTACAGATAAGAACCTACCTAAGCGTGGATCATAAATCCTCATCCCATAATCCTGCTGATTCCCCTCACCCTTCACCTCATTATCATTCTCCTTCCCATTAAACCCATATCGATACCCTCCAGTCCCCGTCGTACTCGTTCCACTTCCACTACCTCCACCCGCATAACTTGCATCCGCAATATACGCACTGAAGTTATCCGCTGCACTGGACACAAACCCCACCTGGAATTCCACACTATTCGATGCTACATATTCCGCTGGCTGGTTATCCGCTCTGTTATTCACGGATAAATCTACCGGTAACGTATATCCGTTTACTGCATTCGTGCCGGATACCCATCCATTCTGAATAGCATGACCACTGCGGCCTGGCATCAGTGAGCCAAATGGATAGTAGTCCTGTACAGAGGTGAGTAGCGGGTCGAAGTGGTCAATGGTGGTACCATCTATAGTTATCGGACGTTTACGGTCAGAAACGGTGGCCAGTACGTTACCCAGGTGATTACTTAATTCAAAGACCTTATTACCTCTCGTAAAGATAGTATTTATCCCGGTTCCTAATGCAGGGAGATCACGTGATACCGGCGCTACGCTGTTCTGCACATTTACCTGCCGGTTCAACAATCCAAGCCGGCTGCTACCATACAGGTCCGATTCTATCAGGGTTAATTGTCCCTGGTTAACAGCAGGATCGCCTTTGGTATATACGCCCATTACGTTTCCAGTGGCATCGCGTACGTACCAGGTTTCTACGTCCTTCACTTTTTTATTGATCCGGTTACCGGCTACATCGTAGGCATAGGTAATAACGGTTCCATCCAGCTTATGAATACGTTGAATTTTTCCGTACACGGTCCATACAATGGTGTCTATACCACTTTTCAGATCGGCGGTCAGGTTGCCGATTTTGTCGTAAGTATAGTTATGGACTGCCTGAGCGTCGATATCGTTGGGATAATTACCATCCGGTACGACATCGCTGATATAATCCAGCTGATTGTTGTTAAGATTATAGCTATAGGTCAGTTCATCCATTGCCAGCGGCTTGCCCGCAAATGTTTTATTACCATTGCGATGATACGATTGGATATTACCATTGGCATCATAGGTAATGGCTTCCTCAAAATCATCCAGTTTATTGGGTGTCCAGGTATTAGTGGTCGTATTCAATCCGTTAGCGGCTGTCATGCTGCTGAGGCGATTCAATACATCATACTTATAAGTATAGAGCAAGGGTTGTCCCAGTGTAGCAATGTTCACGCTCATGGCAGCAATATTGCCATTGTACAGCGGACTAAAAAGAGCCGCATTGGAGGTAGTTCCTCCGGCAATGGCGTTGGTATTACCAATGGATTTGTAGTCCCGGTCGCCGGAATAATGTAATGCAAAACCGAATGCATCACTGGCTACCGGACTTCCTTTGACGCCATCATGCCCCATATCATATACCGGCGATAAAATACTGCTATTGACGCTTTTCAGCCAGCCTTGCAAGGTATATGCATAATCGAGTCCCTGCACCTGCTGTTGACCAACAATGGTCTTCGCCAGTGGTCCATGTTTATAATACTGGTAATAGGCTTCATTCTCCCAGTATACTTCATCGGTACTGGTTTCTACATTCGTCAGGCGATTTTCTGCATCATAGGTATACCGGTGATAGAATGCGTCTGGCGCCCCTGGCTGATAAGCCACTGTATTCACTTTTCCGGACACCAGGTCATAATTATATACCAGCTTTTTAAAGCGGTTAGGCGCAGTGACCATCGC
>NZ_DATCVJ010000572.1:0-9668 GCF_036566945.1 Chitinophaga sp.
TGCACTAACCAACAAGCTATCAATGCTTCTTCTGAATCCACCCTTGTTGCGGCTCACATCCGCAATATTGATAAGCATGGTTTTAATACTCCCGGTATCCTGGTTGGTCCTCGCTACAGCCAGCCCTTTATTGAAATATTCAATTGACTGATCATAATATTTAACGCTATAATAATTGAGTCCAACACGGTTGTATACGGTGGTCATCAAAGGGCTTGTATCTCCCAACTTTTCTCCTACTTCTACTGCCAGTAAGTTATACCGACGCGATTGCGTGAAATTATTTAGTTCGTGCTGGGCTTCTCCCATAATCGAATATATTCCCTGTAACCGCGTATAACCTATTTTTTGGTACATGGATAGCGTCGTATTCAACAACTCCAGTGCCTGGGTAAACTGCCCATTCACGAGTAACAGATCTCCTATAAACTCATTCAACTTTGCAGCAGAAAGGCTGTCGCCCAAACGTTGATAAATATCAGTCCCCAGTCGGTATAACCTGATTTTTTGAGGAAGGTCCTCTGGCGAATTGGAATAGGAACCTCCAAGTTCCAATATCGCTTCTGCTTTTAACCTGGGCGTTCCATATACAGATAAAAGACGAATGGCTTCTTCACTGATCTTTCTGCCATCACTGGCATGACCGGATTCCCGGTAAGCTTTTGCTCTTAATAGTTTACTTAGCCCAAGTCCTGCCGGGTATCTCAACTTTTTACTTAATGCTTCCATCTGATCGGCGATTTGGAAAGCCATTTTCATATCAGGTTCGAAAGAGCCCGGCTTATCCAAAAATGCCTCTCCCTTCTTCTTCCAGGCGGTAAAGCTAGCTGTATCTCCTTGATTGTTTTGGACTAACCAACCCGGCATTTCGGGGCTTACCACAGACTGTCCACCTGCCTCACCGGCAATTAGCAGGAGCATCATCACCAGTCCGCACACCGTCCTCAACAAAATTCTTCCTTTCCTCATTGTCCAAATTTACGAGCCGGCAAGATAATGCCAAATCCGCAAATCACCCATACCATGAATATATTATAGCTATATGGGGGCTCCGTCGGCTAAACCACCCATTCACTGGGCGTTTTCCCAAACTTCTTTTTAAAAGAATGTGAGAAATGAGAGAGACTTTCAAAACCCAGGTCGAGGTAAAAAGCAGATGGTTTCTTATTCTTTTTTTCCAACAGGTGCCGGGCTTGTTCCAGCCGTCTTTCCAGTAACCACTGTCGTGGCGCCATACCAAAGATCTTTTGAAAATCACGCTTGAATGCCGCCAGGCTTCTGCCTGTAAGTTGCGCAAACCTGCTAACAGGAATATTGTAGTGAAAATTACTGCGCATAAATTTTTCCAGGTCCAGTTTATACGGATCTGAAAAGTCGAACAAGAATTTTCTGAGTTCCGGTCTGGAATTCAGGAGCAGGTACACCGCCTCTTTTATTTTAAGTATCGCTACCGCATTCGTAATTTTCGCTTCCGGATGCTGCGCATATGGCAGCAGGGATTGAAAGAAAGCCTGCAAAAAGTCATTTCCGGAGATAGGAATATTTGCAGGCCCTGTATATTTCATACTTGTTTCAATTTGCTCTTCCTGCGCGATCATCCTGAGTATATCTTCTGTCAGGCGAATGATAATAGTCTGATATTCCTTACCATCCGACGGCATTTTGGTAATTTCCGCCAGTTGGTTCTTTTGAATCAGCAGCATCTCTCCCTGATCCATCGTGACCCTTTCATGCGCGGTTTCCATTTTGAAATGGCCTGCCACCAGGAATACCAGTGTTTTATGCTCCAGGAATGCCACCTTTTCCTTTATCATATCTGTGTGATAAGAGAAAAAGATGACGCCGGGAATTAAATCAGTCCTATTTGTCATTTTACAAAGATATTAAACCCGCGGAATGTACGTCCAGGCATGCTATCGCTGCAGGTAGGTTCCTCCCAGAATGGCGCCCGGAGCAAAATGTGTATTGAGTGCGTGCAGCTCTTCCGGCGTAAAATGAATGTTCATGGCGGCGATATTTTCCGGCAGTCTTGATCTGCGACTCATACTTACCAACGGCATGATATGCTCTCCCTGGGCATTTACCCAGGCGATCGCCAGTTGCGTAGGGGTATATCCTTTGTCTTTGGCCATTTGTTGCAGAAGTGCTACTTTTTCCAGGTTCTTTACCAGGTTATCTCCCTGAAAACGAGAGAAATGATGATGGTAATCGCCGGCTGGCAGAGGTGCTTTCATTTCGCCGGTCAATAATCCTTCAGCCGTATTGGCAAATGCTACCACGCCTATACCCAGTTCTTTGGCGGTGGGAAGCAGGTCGCTTTCTATCTGGCGGTCGGCGAGGGAATAACCTATTTCCAATGCCGTTACGGGATGCACGCTATGGGCCTTGCGGAGTTGGTCAGCGGTGATTTCAGAAACACCAAGGTGACGCACCTTCCCTTCCTTGATAAGGTCGGCCACCGTTCCTATGACGTCTTCAATGGGCACGCTGTTATCGAGTCTGCATGGCTGATAGAGATCAATGGTATCAATACCCAAACGTACCAATGAATAATTGATGAAATTTTTAATAGCCATAGGTCGCAGGTCCAGTCCCAGCCACTGACCACCATAGAAGATAGCGCCAAATTTAACACTGATGAAAGCATCGTCCCTTCTGCCTTTGATGGCTTTTCCCACCAGCAGTTCATTATGGCCGGCGCCATAGAAATCACCTGTGTTCAGGAAATTGATGCCGCTGTCCAGCGCCTGTTGTATAGTAGCAATACTTTCGCTTTCATCATTTGTTTTACCACCCCACACCGGCGACATCCGCATACAACCTAATCCGAGCTTCGATACCAGCGGGCCGTTTTTGCCCAGGGCCATCTTTGTTATTGTTGTCATGGTTTCAAATTTTATGATCAATGATACAAAGGTGAAGGTTTAGGGGCGACTATCATTTTCCTTTACGGCTCAAATTACTTGTCTGTATGGCTCATTGTTATAGTTGCACAAATTTCGGCGTATGCCTGGTGGAAGGAATAAATTCATTGATTACCCAGTCAGTGGAGAGTTTCAGATAACTGGTGGTGGTACCATCGCTGCAACCATACCATTCTTCTGCAAGAACATCGTTATCGACCACCAGCTGTACCTTCATTTCTTTGTCTGACAGCAGGCCCAGTACCGTGGCTGCACCAACAGGTGTTCCCAGAATGGATTGGAGCAAATCAACGGAGGCAAAGGACACCCGGGAAACGCCCAGCGCTGCGCTAAAATCTTTTGTTATGAAAGGCTTTCCCGCCGTTGTTATTACCAGGTAGAAATTAGTTTGCTGCCGGTTACAGAGAAAAAGCGTTTTAACCGTTTTCATATTCAGTCTGTCATCAATCCGGATACAGTCTTCCATGGTGATAGCAGGATCACAGTCTACCCGCTCATACGCCACACCTTTTTCTTTGAACAGTTCATACACCATTTGCTGTAATGGCGAGTGAAATTCAGCTGGTTCCGTTGTTACTACTTCACTGACAAAAAACATATCCTTTTTTGCTGGTTAAGATACGAAGCCATACGTAATTTTCCATGTTAGCTGCCAACAGGGGCATCTGTGGCTGCTGCAAGGAACATATCGGGAATTAGCTTTCCATAAAAAATATGAGAAGACCACCTCATTTTTCAGCCGTTACAACAAAAGCCTTTAATGGAACTTTCAGATTTTCACTTCCATATACCGTGGTTAATCTTGCGCTCAATGCTTCAATTAATACGGGTAGTAAATCATAATTCCGTTCCGCAATTTCGTTGTACATAGGAGTGCCTTTTAGTAGTCCCCTCGCGATATCCAGGGAATTAGCACCTTTACCGGTAGCACTTAAGCTCGTTATGGAGATATTCTTATAGCCACCCTGCATCAAATCAGCTTTGATCACATCCGGATTGAAATAGGAAAATGGAATATTAAAAAAAGAGGGGGGATTATCGGGAAAATATTCAGTCAGCAATTCCATCGCAATCAGTGCAATAGGATTCTCCGACATGGCATCCCAGGTGTTGAAAATAAATGTACCTCCAGGCTGCAGTACCCGCATGGCTTCTGCATATGCTGCAGGCTTATCTCCGTAGAACATGACGCCGAACTGTGCGAAAATACAATCAAATGAGTTGTCTTCAAAAGGCAGCGCATGTGCATCCACCACCTGCAATTTAACCCGGTCGTCATTCGCCACCTTTTGTTTGGCCAGCGCCAACATGCCAGGGTTTATATCAGTAGCCGTTATAGTGGCCGATGGAGGAATGGCTTTCAACAAGTGTTGGGTAACGATCCCTGTACCACATGCTACTTCTAATATATTTTTAGGGTTCAACGCAATAATGCGCTCGGTCAGGTCAATAGCATAGGGTTCAAAAAACAGGGAGTAGAGAAATTCGTCATAATTTTCAGGGATTTCCCCTGAAAATAAGTTCGAAGCTGCTTTCTGTGCCATAACATAGATTTAAGACCAGTAAAGTACGCTTAAAATACCAGTAAAATTCTATTAAAACCCAGAATAGCTTGTAAAAACTGGTTAGTAAGGTAAATCTGATATTTATGCTATTTAGCCGTATCCAAAATAAAGTTACTTTACAACAAACTCACAATACTTATTGCTCTCTTTAATATTGGTATTTCCCATAATTTTCACCCATTTTTCTTTGCTTATGTCATCAGGTCCACCCAATCTGCAGTAGCTATCCAAAGAATCCAGATTGATTACATAGATTCTTATACTTCCCAGGTATTTAGCATACATTTTGGCTGTTTCATTTTTGTCTATCACCTTGGGATATGCGCTTTCGTTGGCGCCTCTTAAGCAATAAGCCCGCACATCCTGCATGATTGAACAAGAATCACATCCAAATAAAGCACCTACATAAATTTTGCTTTTAGATTTATTAATTATCCTTACTGTCAAGTCTGATTTGTCCATGCAGGATTGAAATGTTGTTACCAATACTAATGCAATTAGCTTGATCCCAATTAGTGTCTTATACTGCAATTGATTTCTTAACTCCATTTTTGTATTGTTGTGATAGATTGAATATGCTAAATGTTAAGCAATAGGAACCCAAGGCTAGTTTCGCACTTCGCGGTTTAAAATTGAGATCAAACATAAGTACAGGATAGCTATTTTAAAACGAGATTGGGTTAGATTTCTTTGGTATTATAATAATGAATGGAAGTTTACATCAGGGATATATGTTCACACCCAGAAAATCCGCTACTTTATTCAATGGAGTTAACTTTCCCTTTTTGATTTAAGTTTCATTGTTCAAATTAAATGCTCCTCTCAATTGACGAGAGGCGCTCCTAATCACAAGTTGAAAATACCGTGACAAAGCTTAATACTATCTAGCATTAAGATGTGATCTTGATGCTAGATAATTATATCTTCCGTGAAGCCCTTTTGACAGTGCTCCAGACATACATAGATATAACAAGGAGGGATTGTTACTACACTCCAGCAATTCATCATTTCCCCCGCCTGTTCAACTTCTTCCTTAACAAGTGTCCCTTCCACATCCAAAGACCACTCAATGCCACTACCGGCAAAAACACCCAACGTACTGCATTTGCAGCGGGTGGATTGGATGCTACCGGTCCATAGATATATCCTAATATGGGAATGCTGAGGAGGATATGTAACCAGCGGATGATCTTTCGTTCTGTAGCTGCTTTCATAAAAAAATGCTTATGGTACAAAACTAGAGCGTATCCTATCACGATTTGTAAGAAGTAGATATGCGGGGAAAATCTGCCGACAAAACGGGTAACCTACATTATGCACCCCTTTGCCTCCGATTACTATCGTCGGTATTAAGACCAGGTTATTTCTTCGCCTCCTTTTCCAAAATAGATTTAATCATTTGATCCATTTCTACATTTAAGAGAGAGGAAACACGCATCAGCACCTTGCCATCCTTATCGATCAGGATCTTTGTCGGATAGCTGCTGATCTGATAGGCGTTCACGATATCCACACCTCCGCTGCCTTCATCGTTTAACACATGTACCCAGTTGACCTCATCTTTTTTAATGGCTGCCAGCCAGGCTGCTTTACGCTCCTTCAAGGGTGTGCCCTTGCTGTGTACATTCTCATTGGCAACAGCAATAATTTCCAGGCCTTTGTTTTTATACCTCTCATATACCTCTTTTAAATGAGGATGACTTTGTCTGCAGGCCCCGCACCAGCTACCCCAAAAATCCAGCAACACTAATTTCCCCCGGTAGTCACTCAGTTGTATGGTTTTACCATGCTGGTCTTTTCGGGTAAAGTTTACTGCCTGTATACCCGTGGGCGTTAGCTTCTTCCATTCTTTAATCCTATCGCGAATCCGCCCGGCAGCATATGTTTTTTTAAGCCGATCGCTCAGTTTTTCATAAGCCAAAGCATAGCTATCTGCGGTGTACATGCCATTGTTATCTTCCAGTTCATATAGGCTTACATAAGAGTCCGGATGCTCCTCTACAAATTGTTTTTTCAGTAGTAGTTTTTTCTGGTAGATCGCTGCAGGCTTTGTGGTGACTAAATGATAGAAGGCAATACTGTCCCTCACCATATCCAATGCATCCATCTCTTTTTTCAATGCCCCCTCTCCCATGTCTTTGTTCAATATGGCATTTAAAATGTTGAAATCTCCCTGTACATCGCGCTCAGGTACGCTATCTTTTGACAGGAAAGTCATTATCGCATGCAGGTTCAGATCAGACAGGCTCTCCGTATCGCTAACCGTTTGTTGTTGACAAATTCCAGTTAAGGGAAGCAGCAGCGCACTCCAGAGAATTACTTTTTTCATATTAAAATTCAAGTATATGAGTAATGATTGACTTTATATATAGGCATTCCATCCATCAAAAAGGGTGAAGACGAATAAACATACCTAGTCAAATAATTCCGGCTCGATCAGTAACATTCACTGATCCTGCTCCGTTTAATTTAACAAACCACAAATATGAAAGCAAACATCTACCTATTTCTGTTTTTACTATTAGGCTCCCTATTTACATCCTGTAAAAAAGACAATATTGCTTATAAAAGCGATTTCAACAAGAGCTATCAGGCCTGGATAAACTTCAAAAAATCGTCCGGCAACTCCTACCGTTATGCGTCCAATACCTCTTCCTGGACAGGATACAGTTCTGAGACTATTATTACCGTAAAAGAAGGGAAAGTTATTCAGCGGTCTTACGTAGTTAAAGCAGTGGATCGTGCAACCAATCAGATCATGACAACAGAACAATGGCTGGAGGATGGAAGCCAACTTGGCTCGCATGACAGCGGATATCCCCTCAAAACCTTAGACGATATATACAAAGAAGCGAAAGATACCTGGTTGTTGAAAAGAGATAATGCAGACACCTACTTTGAATCGAAAAATAATGGGATGATATCCAATTGTGGATATGTTGAAAAAGGTTGTCAGGACGATTGTTTCCGGGGCGTTGACATAGGTTTTATAGAAAAGATATAGTTTAAAGTAATTTTTTCCAACTGCCGTCATGGCAATGCCCTTGGAATATGCCATGACGTCTTCCAGATTGATTCGTATAATTAGAGAATTCCCTTCAAAAGGCCTCCTCATACCACCTGAGCAAGGAAGTCATCAAGATAAGCATGTCAGAAATTTACCTGTAAAAGATGAACACAGCGGCTTGTTCGCGAATGATTTTTCCGTTTCCTGTTGTTTACCTCCCATAATGCTAATATATTACAGCCCGAATATCACGGGACTTATACTTTAACCAGCCATGCATCTTCCTGAAAAAGGCAAATTATAAGCCGCTCCGTTTATTCCAGTGATTTTAGAAAACAATGAACACATGAAAAATAAAGCACCTTTGGCGCATCGCGTGAGGCATTCTTCGATTCCCTGGCTTTTTCTATTAAGCCTGATTTTACAACTTCACAGCGCTTCTGCGCAAAGCCCTGTCAATGCCATACCGTTTACCATACCTGTTATCCATAGCTGGCAGGGAGGCACCGGCTATTACACCCTTCCCGGTCATGTAAGGATTATTGTGGCCCCACAGGATCAGCACACCCTGCTGCCATACATCACTACTTTCCGGAACGACCTGGCAGAAAGATACCCGGATCTGACCATCAACATAGATATCAGTGAAAATCGGACACCCGGCAAAGGCGATATCCTGTTCACCCTGAACACAGACACTACACAGAATGCGGAAGCTTATCAAATGGTGATTGATAACAGCATCCGCATCAGCGGCCCCGCTAAAGGCTGTTTCTGGGCCACCAGGACCATGCTCCAGATACTGGAACAATCAAAGGAACAACGTACTATTCCACAGGGAAATATTACAGATTATCCTCACTGGCCTGTCAGAGGCTTTGTACTGGATGTGGCCAGGAAATTCTTTCCTATGTCCTTCCTCCGGGAGTATGTAAAGTTCATGTCTTACTACAAAATGAGCGACTTCCATATCCACCTCAACGATCAGGGATTTAAGCAGTTCTTTAATAACAACTGGGACAGCACCTACAGTGCTTTCAGACTGGAAAGCAGTACCTATCCGGCCTTAACGGCAAAAGACGGGCATTATACAAAAGCCGAATTCATTGCACTCCAGGAGCTGGCAGATAGTTTCGGTGTAAACATCATTCCTGAAATAGATGTTCCTGCCCACTCTCTCGCTTTCACCAAAGTATTTCCGGAAATAGGCAGCACTAAATACGGCAAAGATCATCTGGACCTCTACAACCCAAAGACCTACGAAGTAATAGACAACGTATTTAAAGAATACCTGCAGGGACCGAATCCTGTATTCAGAGGCGACGTAGTGCATATAGGCACCGATGAATACAGCAAGGCAGAATCTGAGCAATTCCGCAGTTTCATGAATCATTACATCGATCTGGGACAACAGTACGGCAAAAAGGTAAGACTATGGGGTTCCCTTACCAACAACCCCGGCACAACCAAAGTGCGTACTGCCGGCGTTACCATGAACCTCTGGTACAATGGCTATGCCGACCCCAAAGAGATGCTGAAGCTGGGATTTGACGCTATCAGTACCCCCGATGGATGGCTCTACATAGTGCCGGCAGCTGGTTACTATTACGACTATCTTAACACCAAAAATATTTATAACAAGTGGACGCCTGCCATGATAGGCGACCAGGTATTCGATGAAAATAATCCCCAGATAAAAGGCGGCTCCTTTGCCGTATGGAACGATCATACTGGCAACGGCATCACCGTAAAAGACGTGCATGACCGGGTATTTCCTGCGATGCAGGTGCTGGCAGAAAAAATGTGGACCGGCAAGGAACAGCGTATGAACTACGACACGTTCTCCACCCATGCAGCCAACATCGGCGAAGGCCCGGGGCTAAATATAAGAGGTAAACTTCCGACAGATTCACTGCTGCTGCTGGCCCATCAAAAACCAGGCACCGTGCTCGTGTTCCAGAATGCAGCTCCCGGCAAATACAAAGGCCGGAAGGCTGTTCATTTGGAACGCACTAATAGTTATATTAAAACCGAATGCGCAGGCATCGGCTACGACTATACGGTATCTTTCTATATATGGCCAGAGAAAAACAATCAGCCGAACGCGGTGCTGTTCTCCTCACCCGATGCGGTCGTAAAGCTAAAACAGCAGGGAAGCGGTCAACTGGGCTT
>NZ_DATCVJ010000573.1:0-16157 GCF_036566945.1 Chitinophaga sp.
CCGCCGATAATTCCTATTATAATATGACGGTGCCGCGTCTCATGGCAGCCATCGACCAACATCGCGCTTTTATCGAAAATTATCACCTGACCACGCCAGCCGCTTTCTGGCAGGATATGTACCCTTTGCTGTACGACAATATGTTTGCCCTATGCGCCCTGGATATTGCAGCATGGGACCTGTACGCGAAACAACAGCACCAAAAGCTGTACGAAGTGTGGGGGCTGGACATTTCCCATAATCCGTTAACTGATTACACCATTGGTATCGACACCGTTGAAAATATGGTCCGTAAACTGAAAGAATTTCCATGGCCCATTTATAAAATTAAGTTGGGTACGAAAGAAGATATTGCCATCATTACGGAGCTGAGAAAGCATACAGACGCGGTTTTCCGGGTAGATGCCAACTGTGCCTGGGGCGTAGATGAAACGCTGCGCAATGCCGTCGCATTGAAGGCGCTCGGCGTGGAATTTATTGAACAACCCATGCCGGCGGCCGATAAAGAAGGCATGAAACAGGTATATGAACAGGTGGTATTGCCAGTGATAGCAGATGAAAGCTGTATTGTGGAGCAGGATGTAGCCCAATGCCAGGGCTATTTTCACGGCATTAATATCAAACTAACCAAATGCGGGGGCATCACACCTGCACTGCGCATGATAGCCGCTGCAAAACGTGCCGGTATGAAGGTAATGACGGGCAGCATGAACGAAAGCACCGTGGGCACCTCTGCGGTAGCGCACCTGCTGCCATTGCTGGATTATGTGGACATGGACGGTCCGCTGCTGCTGGCAGAAGATACCGCTACCGGTATTACCATGGAAAACGGACATATTGTGTATGCACATGGGCCGGGCACCGGCGCCGTATTACGCCGCTGATTAGTGGTGGCGTCATTTCCTTTAACAGGATATGAGGTAGTTAATTCGTTTTATAATCCGGCCAGAGGATGCCCGCATAGTTACCAAGTGAAGTGGTAACGATGGCTGCTACGGCCGGCACGTTGCACCTGTTCTGATCACGGGTGGCAATAATTCTGTCGGCATATGTTTGCAGTAAAGGGGGCGATGCGATGATTGCAGCAATATCTCCGGTAGCGGGCAGGTTCATACCTGTAGAAGAAAAAGGCCATTGCATAGCAATTTCCCTGATGTGTTGTACCAGTGGGGCATCCGGCGCCATGCCCTTACTAAGACTTAGCAGGTCCGGCAGGTATCGCAAACAGAGGTCTGCACTGTAAATATTGGCTGCCGTAGCTGGAAAAGGATAAGGAATAAGCCAGTCTATAATGTCTTGTTTCTCCGCTTCCCTGAGCATGGTGAGTTGTACTATTCTGTAAATATATCCGGCTGCCCAAAGGGCGGCATCAGCGTCGAAAGCCGGCGCAGTACCGGGTATTTCCAGTATATCGTTTTGGTAATAAGCCGCCAGTATCGTTTGGGTGTCCTGTAATTCCTGTGATGTAAAAGGGATAATTTGATTGACTACAGTTACTTGTCCTTCGCGTACAAGGTGGTTAATAAACGCATCTAAATTCATAGGTAAACATTTGGCCGTTCGCGTGCCCGCAACATCAGCGGATTACGTTGAAACAACAAAATAATAAAAAATCATATATCTGTTACAGTTAGTTGTTGCTTGCATGATGGGGCAGGGAACAATGCCGTTACCAGCAATGTGTTGGCGTATTCAGGTTAGGGCAAGGCGTATTCACATCCGCATGGCTATTCTTCCTCCTTCCAGGTTTGGGCCAGAAATACATAGTCCTCAATACAGCCGGTGGCCACAATCATTTTGCCGGCCAATGGCATCAGGGGATTTTGCATAAATGGATTAGCGCCGGCAGGACGTATCAGGTAGTCGCCCTGATCTGTTACCAGAAATACGCCGAGGTGTTCACTTTTACTGTGTTTGCCAAATGTGCGCAGCACCAGGCGTCCGGTGAGCGTAATAAAGGGACTGTTTTTGTCCCTGTTGGTTTTATCTGCTGACATATTCACGATACCCCAGTATTTGATTATTTTTTTCTTTCACCACAATGACCTTGGTTAAAGGTATTTCCCCAATGGTGGCAGATTCCGAAAATACGTGAAATTTTACAGATGGCATGGCGCCATTGATATCTTCTTTGCCTGTGGGACTATTTTTCCTGTTTACAAAAATCTTTGGGTCACGGTTTTTTGCAAAGTTTTTTTCGTCCAGCAACAGGTGCATGGCGGTATGCAGGGCCGGATCTGTAGCATGGGAGCCATCAGAAGGATGTGGCACGGCGATAAAGTCGTCCAGCATTTTGCCCCGGGCTTCCAGGTTATCGCGACGGTTTTGTACGGTATTGACAAAAGCTTGTTCCGCCCCGGTGGCACTGGGATCTTTGTCGTTGATCACCGGTTGCCAGGAGGGATCACCGAGCAGGTAAAACTGCGCCGCTGTTTTCAATTCATAGGGATCCAGGGTAGGCCCCATTTCATTCAGGAACCGTTGTCTGGCTTCCAGTAGTGCCCTGCCGGTCGAAGCACCATTCAATACATTGATCACGAAATACTGCGTCAGCAGATCCGCTAATCCCTGTCCGGTGGGTGGGCCATAGGCAATGTTGGAGCTGCCTACAAAAGCCAGTGCATCATTCAGCAGATAGCTGTTGGCCATACTGATCCTTTTAGCGCTGTTTTTCTTCGGATCAAACAGTTGTCCGCCGTAACAGCATTCTGCTGCTACGATGGTACCATGCGTAATTTTATCTTTCAGGACATCTGATCTGAGTGCCAGCGGAAAATCCGTGGCTTTCTGTCCGTAGTAGGCAGGATTATAAATAGCGCCATGACAGTTGATAAAATGCGTTTTGGCCTGCAATTGGTCTGCAGTCCAGTTAGTACCGGTTAGGTTCTCATCTCCCGGAAACAACAGCAAACTGTTGTGATTCCCGAAAATATTCCGGAGACTATTCTGCGTAGAGTCCTGCCAGTCAACGGTGCTGAGCGAGAAGTAAGGGAGATAATCGCTTTGCTGTGCCGGTGCCGCTTCAATAATATTCGTAATCAGGGTATGTAAATAGCTGGTATCGCCCACAGCGGGGATATCCGGCAGCCGCCCCACTACCCGGGTCGGGGAAATAAATTTTCCCGGATCGGCATCATAAGGCGTGTCACAGGCGTAAGGCAGGTCACTGGGAATATTCCCGTCAGGATCATTGTCGCCCGGTAATAAATTTTTTAAACGCTGGAACGGGATAATGTCCTGTGCCCCCACCAGCAATATATATCCCGGTGAAAAGAACCGGTATAAATCATCTATCGCTTTCTTGTTCTGCGCGTCGTCTGTGGCATCTGTTACCGCCGCCGCCTGACATGCCTGCATTTGCACTGTGTCGTCAATAAAAACGATGTGCGCATCCAGGTGTCTGCCGTTATCATAAATCTGCAACGCACCCAAATCATCCAGGATGAGCTGATGACTGTCGCCGTATTTTTGTTGTAGGGCGGTTTTATTGGTTATTATGAGTTTGGTAGTCAGCATATTCGTATTTGGGGATGCCATAGTATCCTTATTAAGCTTTCAAAAATATTGAATTAAAAGCTAATAAGCTACCCACACTGCAACAATATTATCATTTCTCTACGCAGGGTATTTGCATAGTGAAAAAGTAAACCGTATTTTTCTGGGAATCTATGCAGCAGTTTATGAAAAAAATCCACGGGTTATCTATCCTACTGATCCTCCTCGTTACCCAGGTTCACGCACAGGTAATTGCCGGCTTTGTTGTAAAAGCAGGTACTATCAGCAGAAATAACAGTATCGTATATACGACATTGCCCCCTGCGGCCGCCAACGTGCCGGTGAGCATGGAAGAGGTTAGCCATGGAAAACGTATACCCGTTGCCGTTAATGTATACAAGGGACAGCTCTGCTGGATTATGGAAGGCATAACCCCGGCAGGCACAGAACGGAAGTACGAGCTGATAAAAGGAGTACCGGTGACCAATCCATCCATGAAAACAGTGTTAGCAGATGGGCATCTGCTGCTGGAAGAACATCAGCAACCCATTCTTCAGTATAATTTTAAAACGGTGGCAGCTCCCGCAGGCGCCGATACGGTTTATAGCCGTAGTGGTTTTATTCATCCGCTCTGGGCGCCTAATGGGGTAGTGCTGACCAACATCTTTCCCAATGCCGGACACCTGCACCATATGGGCATCTGGAATCCGTGGACACATACACTGTTTGAAGGAAGAGAAACAGATTTCTGGAATGTACAGAAAAAAGAAGGAAAAGTACGTTTCAACGGGCAGCTGGAAACGCTTTCCGGCAACGTATGGTGTGGCTTCAGCGCCGCACAGGACCATATTGCTTTTTTGAAAGATGGGACCGAAAAAACAGCCATCAGTGAAACGTGGCTGGTACAGGCTTATCCTGCTACACAGGATGGCTCCCGCCGGCAGTGGGATTTTACTTCCACTTTTGCGCCAGCTACACCCAACGGCATTACGCTGCTGCAATATCGTTATGGTGGCGGTTTCGGATTAAGAACTACACCGGAGTTTACCGCGCAAACCAGCCAGGTATTAACTTCTGAAGGTAAAACCCGTAAAGACGCCGACAGCACCCGTGCCCGCTGGGTAAAAATATCCGGCACCACAGCAAAAGGAAAGGCAGGAATGCTGATCATGAACTATCCCGATAATTTTGACTCACCCGAACCCCTGCGCGTATGGCCGGAAAATATGGAAGGCGGAGAACTGATGTTTAACTATACACCTACCCGCATGAAATCATGGCAACTCTATCCGGGCGCACGCTATCAGCTGAAATATCGCGTGATGGTATATAGCGGCGATATCACCACCGCGGAAGCAGAGGCCGCCTGGGAAGAATACGTACATCCGCCGGAAGTAAATATCATTTGATATTTGCGTTTTGTGTTTTCTCTCTTTTTCATTTATTTTAGCGGAGTGAAAGATTCAGTTTCAAATCGGTTAACCTCGGAGAAACAGATCGGATAAGTTGTGTGAATATAGCCCTGATTCAATAACCCTTAACCATCACATCCTGATGAGCAATTTAAAAAATTCCCCCAACGAGGAAGAGAAATCTCCGGATGACGAAGATGCGCCCTCCTGGGGAAGTGTGATCGTTGGTTTGTTACTTGGCATGGCTGGTGTAGCGCTTATCTTCTACCGTTATAAACAATTTCATAGCCCCATCGACGATAGTGTTGACATTACCAAAATTGAAATGCTGATTTATAAAGTAACGGGAGAAAGTATCTGGGCGCTGATTTCCGCTTATGCGTTGATAGCCTTGTCGGGCTTTTATCTCGCTATTAGTAATTTTTACAAACTCATATCCAAATGAGATAAATCTATATTCCTAAACAACATATCAAATGAATAACCTCTCCGAACTGAAAGCAATCTTACTTAACATCCATGAAAAGGATAAAAAACAAACCATCAATGCCCTTATTACCGCAGAAATTTTAGCCATACTTGTTTTTGGCCTGATTGGCTATACTATTTTTGCCGGAAAAAGCAGTGAAACACCCACCGGCGTACTGTTTATACTATTGTTTTTACCGGTAGGCGTATTGATTCCATATCTCGTGATGCTATATCAGGCCCAAAAACGTCCTGACAAAATTCATGATTTCGTAACCCGTCTGGAAAAAGGGGAATCTGTTAATAACGTGGATACCTATACGGATTATAAACTCACGCTGCCACTGCGTATTATCCGGCTGCGACTGTTTCCGATGGAATATGCACATGTGAAACTGGGACAAAGCCGTTCTTTTTTCAAACTGCCTTTGTCCGCCGAAAACGTGCAGCCATTCAAAGCACTGATCAGTCAGCAGGGACGGGATATGTCCGCCAGCTCTATCGGTGGCTCTTCTGCTAATTGGTCTTCTAACTGATAATGAATCGTCATGAAAACATTGGAAGAATTTGAAGTCTTCCTGGACCAGCAGCTTAGTCATGAGCTGCTGGCCATGGAACAACAACGTATAGCCGGTCGCAACTGGATGCGCTGGATGTGGGCCGCCAGCCTGATTCCGTTTGGGGTGTTTATTTTTTTTCTCATCCGGTTTTCCCGGGAAACGACCGCTAATATGGGCGCTGGTAATCAGGTCTTCCTGATAGCAGGTATTGTGTTACTGTTCACACTGGGTAGTTATGTCATTCGATATTTTATGATGAGAAGAAAAGGAATGGATAATGCCGTGGATTTTCAGCATGATTTTAAAAACAGGATTGTAAAGCCGGTCATTGGTTTTATCAACCCGGCATATACTTACCAGCCACTCAACTATGCCAGCTATGAGGAGTTTACCGAAAGCGGACTGTTTGCCAAAAAAGATTATCGCATCAGCGGCAACGATCAGGTATATGGTAAAATAGGGGATATGAATTTCCAGTTCTGCGACCTGCAGGTATGGCATATGCCATTGGTAACGGTACGCGGACAAGGCCCGGATACGGTTTTTTACGGCAGCTATTTTATTGGTCAGTTCCCGCGCTATTTTAGCACTCCCGTATATATTCTTTCCCGCAGCGGGAATATGGAAAACCTGTTTTCCAGTTCCGCCGCCGACAGCGGATTTATTCAAACCTGGGATCTCGGTAAAAAAGTGCTGCCGGCAGATGCTGCCTTCAATAAATTGTTCATGGTGTATTCACCCGATACAAACGAGGCCCAGCAAATGCTTACGCCGCTATTGATGGGGAAAATTATCCAGCTCCAGGAAAGAAGCGGGGCTAAATTGTTTATTTCTTTTCGCCATAACCGTATCTACATCGGTATCGGACATGGAATGGATTATTTTGAAACCACCCTGCATAAATCACTTCACGATCGGCAGATGCTGAAGAATTTCTATCTCGACTTTGTTTCACTGTTACAATTGGCAGAAGACCTGCAGGGTAACCGGGGCATCTGGACAACAAATGCATTTTCCCGATCCTGAGTAATTATTTTTCGGGAGATGGATATCGCTGTATCATATTTAATAGGTAGACATCCTCCCAATAGTTTCGTGTCAGTTTTTATTTTTTTTTAATGGATGATGTGTCGAAAATAAAATTTAAATAATATGTTTCGATATTTTTTATATTCGTTGTAACCCTTTGTAGTATTATGTTATAGCCAGAGGTAAATACGTATAATATCTGGTTTAGCGCAGAAAGTTCGCTGTATGAATGGTTTTTTTTAAGATTGAATTCTACGTATATGTTTTCGCTGTATCTTTACTTTGCTTCCTAAGAGGGGCACCCAAATAGTAATTGTTAACTTAATTTCTGAAAAACCTGGCATCATCCAAATGACCCTGTCAACATTGACCATATTCGGCCCTGCATTGCAATCTGCCATCAAGATAGCAACAGCCATTGCAAAAGATTATCACCATCCGCAGTATACACCTGCGCACTTATTGCGCGCCTGTTTGCATAGAGAAACAGGGCTGGTATCCGAATTGCATCAAATGAACCTGGATGTATACTACCTGGAAGAATGGGCGGAAGTGAGACTGGATGAGATGCCCAGAGGAGCACGGGTGCCAGATGATCCGGAGCCCGATGACGCGGCTGCAGCAGTATTGCAGGAAGCCATCAGCATCGCAACAGACAACGACCATGGAGATGCGGATGCGTGGAGCCTGCTCATTGCACTGTGTACACCCGGTGTAGGTTTTTCTTATGAACAACTAAAAACATTTCCCTTTACAAGAGAGCAATTAAAGGCTGCAGGAAAAAGCGGCAAAGAGCCCCGGAAGGATAATGGCGCAGACAACCGGATAAAACCCGGTGGTCTGAAATATGTATATCGGATGACCGATCCCCAGCTGTTGAAAACCTTTCATCCGGTAATTGGCCGTGATGGCGAAATCAGGGCTATCACGGAAATGCTTACACGTAAAGACCGCGCCAGTGTATTGGTGATTGGAGAAGGAGGGGTAGGTAAAACCGTATTGGTAGAAGGACTTGCCCGCGCCATTGTACAAAAACAAGTACCGTTACAATTGCAGGCGTCGGACATATACGCCCTCGACTACGGTGCATTTATAGCAGGGGCTGCTTATAAAAACGAACTGGAAGACCGCCTGCTGCAAATCATACAGCAACTCAAACAAACGGGCAGGCATATACTTTTTATTGATAATCTTCACAGCTTACTCGATAAACAATCCGGCGGCGGCATGGCCAATGTGATCAAAGCCGCGCTGGGACAAGGTGAAATTATTCTCATTGGTACCACTACGCCCGAAGGATTTCGGAAACTCATAGAGCCGGACGCCATCCTGCGGCATCGGTTCGAAACCATCACACTGGCAGAACCCGATGAAGTACTGGCCGGCCGCATGATGCGCGCCGTTGTTCCCGTATATGAAAATTTCTATCAACTTAAAGTATCACCTGAAAGTATACACGAAGCCATCCGCCTGTCGCGCCGATATCTGAAAGAAAGATGCCTGCCGGACAGTGCTATTAACCTGCTGGACAGGACCATGGCGGCTATACGCGCTATGCAGGATACCAGCGCAATGCTATTACAAACTTTACAGGCAGAATTTGACACTATTAATAGTGAGGAATCCTTACAAGTGGCTGATCTGCAATGGTTTTATCAGCAAATGACGGCACGCTTAGGTACCCTGCTGACGGCCCGCCTGCACGCTTCGCAGGATGTTCATAAAATGACGGCATTGGCGGATATACAAGTTTATCTGCAACAGTTGCTGGAACAATTAACGATGATCACAGCCACACCACAGGAAGCAGTAGTTTCCGTAGATCTGGCCACCATGATAGCCGGGATCACCGGTATCCCTTTGGGAAAAGTACAGTCACAGGAAAGAGAACGACTGGTGAACATGGAACAGCAACTGCGTAAACGTGTAGTAGGGCAGGACCATGCACTCAAAGCTGTAGCAGATGCTATACTGGAATCCCGATCCGGCCTTAGCAGACCCGGACAACCCATTGGCTCCTTCTTTTTTCTGGGACCCACCGGTACCGGTAAAACAGAACTGGCAAAATCATTGGCCGACTTCCTGTTCCAGGATGAACGCTCCATGATTCGATTCGATATGTCGGAATTTAAAGAGGAGCACGCCGCAGCCCTGCTGTATGGCGCCCCTCCCGGATATGTTGGATATGAAGAAGGCGGACTGCTGGTCAACAAAATACGGCAACAGCCCTACGCAGTAGTGCTGTTTGATGAAATTGAAAAAGCACATCCTTCCGTATTCGATATTTTTTTACAGATCATGGATGAAGGAAAGCTGCACGACCGGTTAGGGAAAACAGGCGACTTCTCCAATGCGCTGGTGTTGTTTACTTCCAACATCGGCAGCGAAGCCATCACCAGGTCTTTCCAGGAAAATGTGATCCCCACTTCGCAACAGCTGATGGAGCTGATGGCGCGGCATTTCAGACCGGAATTCCTGGGCAGGCTCACAGAGATCGTTCCCTTCGGGCCTATTCAGCAATCGAACGTGGAGAAAATTTTTGATATTCATTTGCAACATTTGTTGCAGTTATTGCAGCAACAGGAAATCAGCTTAACCGTATCTGCAGCCGCCCGCCGGCAGCTCGCGCTGATGGGATACTCTCCTCAGTATGGCGCCCGCCCGCTGCGGGAAGTGATCCGTGGTCAGCTGCGCAAACCATTGTCGCGTATGATCATAGATGGTAGCCTGCGAAAAGATATGGCCGTATCGCTGGATATAAAAGATGAACAGTTAGACTGGACAATAAATGGATGATTGTCAGATTCCAAAATTCTAAATTTTATCTCAAATGAATGACAACTACGGAATTGGCGGCACAGAAGTAAAGCTGGACGCCAACGAAGCCATCGCGGAAATCTCACATAACCGTACTTTGTTTGCGGAGAAGTTAACCCAGCAAACACCTGTTAAACCTGAAATAGTGGAAGGGCTTACTTCCGTGGAAGCTGTTTTTGAACACTTCAAACCAGCCGTGAACGTAAGTTTCCACGATGCAGAAGGTCGCACGGTACCAGAAAAACTACAGTTTCATCACCTGGGAGATTTCGGCATTAAAGGTATTACAGAGCAAAGCGCTTTTCTCAACGATCTGGCTACGGAAAAGGAACAATACCTGAAAATTATGAAGCAGCTGAAAACGAATAAAATTCTGAAATCAGCGCTGGCCGATCCGGATGCCCGCAAAGCAATATTGGGCGCCATTCGTGGCATGATGAACGACCTTAATACCAAATAATTAACTGTTCCCCTATTCAGGAACATAACCTCACTGATTATGGCAGAATTACAGAAAAACCAGGAGCTGCAAAATGATGGCCGGTCTTCACAGCAGGAAGTTAACCTCAGCGAAAGTATTGAAGATCTGGCAAAGTATGGTGGCTTCGACCTGTTGGAAGGTACCGTAGAAGGTGCACAAAACCTGAATCCCGATCGTAAGGCGCGCCGGAATATTTTTTTAACCGAAGCCGGTAAAAAAACAGAAAGAGAAAAACTGAAAAAAGTACTGTCCCTCTGGGAAAAAGTTTTGTCTGAAACAACGGAGCTGCCCGAAATGGTAGACTACTGCGCTGCCCATGCAGAAGAAGCCGGAAAAGTATTGTCCACCAACCTGGGAGAAGCGGTAGACTCCACCCGTGAACTGGAGCAGTCTTACCGCAACGTAGCCCTCTTCTTCAAAAATACGGAGTCAGATAAAGTAAAGAATATTTCCTTTATCAACGTGGAACTGGAGCAGCTGAAAGACCTGGATAACACCCGGTTTATTGATGCGGTCAACAATGAGCTGGTGAGCAACTACGACCGCCTCGACCTGCGGACCAATTACAGTCTGCTCGTGATCCCGGGCTACCTGGGTTCCAATAAAGTGATTGAAAAATGGGCGAAGATTGCCCATGAAAATAAAGCCATGCTGGTAACAGACTTCGCGCACCTGGATGCCCCGGATGATGTGATGGAAATGTTTGAGCTGGCCAATCTTACCGGAGGTGAAATCCATCGCTCCAATGTTATCATGTCCTGCAACTGGCTGGTAGGCCGGGGCAAGTTTGATGAAGTAGGAGAGCAGGAGCACCTCTATGTACCGCCTTCCGGCGCATTGGCGGGTAAGATATACAAAACCCTCATGTCACAGGTAACAGCCGGTAAAAAATTTGGTGGCATGAACGAAGTGGACGGGGTGAAATTTGAACTGAAGAAAAGTGAAATCGCCAGTCTGGAGAAAATGGGCCTGGTACCCATGGTGAAAGAATACGGAAAAGTGATGGCCTTCAGCGCCAAAACGTTGTTCAACGGCGATAACCTGGGCCTGCAAACCTATTCTGTAGTGCGTGTATTCGATTTCGTTACCAAAGTGCTGATGGACTTCCTGAACCGCCGTGCTTTCGAAAACTTCAATGCCAATACACGCAAGGACCTGATGAAGCAGATTATCCGCTTCCTGGATGGTATCACCGGTCCGGATAAACTGATTGAAGACTTTAACATCCGCCGCTTTGAGCAGGATCCGATTCAGAAAGACCGGATCCACCTGGATATTCATTTGAAACCTTACTTCCCCGCCAAGAACTTCCTGATCAAAATGGAGGGCCAAAAAGGCGATGAAGCTACGGATTGGGATACTACCTACGAACAGGACGGAAAATAGTGCTCAGGGGTCAGCTTTGGGGCTTTAACGGTGCTTTATTGAGTGCCGGTATCTGCCTGAAAGCTGACTGCCCGAAAAACCCCTACATTTTTTAAAGGTAAAAGCTGACCTAAAGATGAAACGAGTGTTGTGCAGTTTACTGCTTTGTTTGTTAATCACCAGTGCCGGGTTGTCCGTAAAAGGCCAGACGGGTACAGATAGTATCCTGACCACCAAAGGTGCGGTGACCCTCATTACCTCCGGTGCCCCCATCAGTACTTTCCAGATTGGCGACGGAAAAAATACAGATTATGATTATCGCATCGTGGATGGTAACATGGTGTTCCTGCGCCCCATTACCGCCGCGCCGCATCCTACCAATCTGATTGTCAGGGAAGGCGAAAATATTCATTACATGATCATTGCCTATCGCGATAAGGCAGATCTGTCGCGATTGAAATACACACTGTCCGGAAAGTCTAAAACCTCCGACGCATTTACCACACCGGAAGCTACGCCGCAGGCGCCACGTCCCGGCAACGGACAAAGAATCACGGAAGACCAGCTGTCGAATTTACCGGAAGAAGGTGGAAACCTCATCAGCGTAGATACGGTGACCGTTGGCAAAATCGCGGAGGACTTTGGAAAGGATCATAAGGTAAACCACCAGTACGAAGTGAAAGTGGATGGCATCAGCGTAGGTTATGCGCAGGCGATGACGCTGAGCAACATGAATTACTTCTGCTTCCGTATCCGCAACAAAGGAAAGGAACCGTTTGAAATTGTGAAGGCCAGCCTCATTCATAAAGAGAAAAAAGATACTTCTCTGCTGCATACCATGCCAATCCTTTACAAAAAAGGACCTGCTACCATCGCGCCTAAAGAAGAAGTCAGCGAGGTATATGTAGTACCTTCCAAACAGTTCAGGAAAGACGATGAAGTAATTATTGTGCTTCAAACAACCGAAGGGAAACAACAGGTGGTATTATATGTGCCGGTAACAGTCCTTCCCAGATACATGCTCGCCAAACAATGAGGATACGCTTTGTATTAACGGTGCTGTTATGCCTGTTGCTCACCCATTCGGGAATCGCGCAACAGGTAGATTTCTGTGGTGAAGTGGTGCCAATGGAACGGGACTTTGTTTCCTATCGGCTCATGGATGTGATTAAGCGTAACCTGCGCTATCAGGGCTATCTGCCCTCCCTGCGACTAAAGGCGGAACAATATTTCCCCATCATTGAACCCATTCTGCAGCAATATAACGTGCCGCTGGATTTCAAATATCTGCCCATTGTAGAAAGCGGATTGAGTAATGCTACTTCACCGGTGGGAGCACAGGGCGTATGGCAAATTATGCCAGGCACCGCGGCCGAACTTGGCTTAACCGTAAGCGCCGGATACGATGAACGCAATCACCTGATTAAAGCAACACATGCTGCCTGTAAACTGATACGCCTGCTACATGATCAGCTGAACTCCTGGACACTGGCCGCCGCAGCATACAACGCCGGCTCGGGCAACATCTCCAAAAATATAAAACGGCAGGGGAGCAGCGACTATTACCAACTGCTGCTCAATAACGAAACCGCGCAGTATATCTACAAGATCATTGCGATCAAACAGCTTTTTGAAAGCCCCGAACTATATATGCCGGGCTTTGGCTATAACGTATTCAGCAAAAATACCAGCAACGGATCTGTATTCGCTACACCGGCACCCGTTAGTAAAAACAACGACAAAGAATTTAATACCATCCGCATCGCAGTTGGTAAACCAACGCCCAACAGACCCGCTGCCACGGTGTATGCCGCGCGCCTGCAAAATAACAGCAGTTTCGAAGATGGACAACTGATCAGCATTCAGCTGTTGGACGACCTGCAGGCTAACGGCGTGTATATACGCAAAAACTCCAGTATTTCCGGTAAAGGCTGGCTGGTGAGCAGCCGCATATACGTAGACCTCGGCTTTGGTAACACCATTGTGCTTTACGCAGCAGACGGGAAGAAAGGAGTGCCAGCCGGGTTATTGAAAACCGGCGGAGCCGTGCAGTTGCGTAGTGCCGGCGATAATAAAAATGTGGGGTTGGTGAATAGGTCGACGGAGCATGCGGTAGCGTTGCGATAGTTGGTGAATGGCATGGTGCATTGCAGGAGGACTTTGCTCATGTGCGCCAATGGGCAACATGCCAACAGCATTGGCAAAAAAGCATCCCCCGAAAGTAATTCATCGCTGTGAATTACTTTCGGATAAATACCTGATATCAAATAGGTACTTCATTCACAAATACCCGGTAAGGAAAAGTATTACTGGATTTTTCCTCCAGCTGCAACAGCAACTCCTCTTTCATGTAGTGAAGATTGGCGGCAGGATATCGCTCTGTAGCATGCTGCAGTGTAATGCGAATATCGAGCGTACGGCTATAGCCGGCGCCACTTCCGGGTTGCAGCGCAATTCCTTTTGCCACCACAGCCGCTTTCATTTCATTCCCAAAAATAGTCCGGCACAGCGCTTTGATATCTTCCGGCGTAACAATACGATTGTGAGATAGTAAATGCGAACGGTAGAGATTTATTTTTTCATCAATATTCAACCGGTCTTTTCCTCCTTGTGTATTGGTGAGTAAAGTAATACTGTTAGGCCGGGCGTTGATGCTGCCATACTCCAGCAGCCGGGTACCCATACGGATATTATTGGCAGCCGAGCCGTTGGTGGAATAAAATTCTATGAAGATATATTCCGCATTTTCTTTGGGCTTCACCATTACGTAGGGAATATTTCCTTTGTTGGCGCCCGGTTGCAGCTGTTCTTCCAGGGAAGCAATCAGCTGATGTAATTCCCGCATCCGGTTGGTGACGTAGTCGTTCTTCACTTCTTCAAACAGGGAGCTTTCATCCCTGATCACTTCTACCAGGTAGGCAATGACTTCTTTGGCTTCACGGGTATCGAAGCGGCCAATGCCACTGCTGCGGATCACCAGTTCGCCCTCCTGCATTTGTCCGGCAGTGGAGAAGTTGCGTACGTAGTAGTCGGTGCCTTCCAGATCATACACCCGCTTGATATCAAAAAAGATATCCGGTGTTTGCATGGGAATGATATTCAGGTAACGATTCAGTTTCATGGACTGCTCGTTATTTTTTTTGTTGATTACGGGAAAGCAGTTGATGCTGCAATACAAATCTTCCAGCAGGGTATGGTGCAGTGCTTCGGGAAATTCTATGCGCAGCCAGTGCAGGTCTTTATTCAGGCGATGGCTATCTTGTCCGAAAATGCGGTGCAGTGGCTCGGGGATACTGCTGCCGGTAGTAGTGGGCGCATCGGTGATAGTGAGGAAGTGTCGCCGGAAACGCTGCAAAATATGCTGACTATAACGGGCATTGTTATTCACGGCTACCTGTATCATGCTGTCTACGTCCTCTTCTGCGGCGCTGCGGCTGTGGTGGTATCCACCTTTTACTGCTATCTCCACGTCGTTAATAAATACCCTGGCCAGCGGCAGGTAGTGATAAAACATTTCCTGTTGGTGGGCACTACGAAGATCAAAGAAGAATGACATGCCTTCCCAGGAATGCGCCACATCTTCCATGGAAAGTCCTATCCACAAATGATTGGGAGCCATGTCCGGAAAGGTTTGCCCTTGCAGGATCTGTTCTTTGAACCAGTTATCACGTGTTTCGTATAGCTTGTTCCCAATAGCAAGGTACTGCACCTGACCGCGGAACAGGCGATGACTGGTGACAGGTGAAAAGAAAAGATCGCGGGTATGTGTACCGGTTTTGGTATGATGATAGAACTGATGGTCGGCATGAATATCGGCTACGGGCTCAGTGGCCATGGCATGCAGGATGCCGTAGGCAGGCTGGCTGCTGGTGATAGGCTCCGGCATCATGATCTGGGCCAGTCTTTCTACCAGTCGTGCATGCGATACATCCACCTCGCCTGAAATTTTTTCCAGCTCACTGGCGCAGGCTTCCAGCAGCAATTGTACTACCGGGTCAAAGGAGGTTTCCACTTCCGCATCCGGATATCCCCAGAGGCGGGCAGCGGTTTTCAGCATCCTGTCTTTTATGCGTTCTTTTTTTTCTTTCATGGGTGGTGTTAATAAACAAATGATCAATCATAAGACAATGGGCTGATGTAGAAGAAGCTGCTGTATTGGAAAGGGCTGTTGTTTTTGGCAACGGTGCCGGAAACCGTTACACGGATCTTCTTCTTCATCTTGCGGGTGGCCGGGAGCAGCAGCTCTTCCTGATTTACAGCGGCCACGACCCTTATCTGTGTTATTCTTTTTTCATAGCGCACAATGGATGCTTTGACGGCACTTTCTATCTGCTCTTTCACTTCATTATTGGAAGCTTTGATATCAAAGTCGCTGTCCCACCACTGGCAGCCGTACTGGGCATCATCTTTATTTTCCCCCAATACAGTAGTAATGAGAAGATGGATATGTTGCTCAATGGACTCTTCCAGTGCAATCGCCGGCATATCTTTTTTTTGCAGCAACTGGGAAAAGTCGATAGGTAGTTTATA
>NZ_DATCVJ010000574.1:0-4320 GCF_036566945.1 Chitinophaga sp.
GGCATCATAACTTTTCGCAAAAATATTAACCAGCATGAAGTGCGCGTAGGCTCTTGCTACCAGCGCTTCTCCCCGCTGATGTTTATACAGGGCAGGATCAGCAGCATTGCTGCATGCCAGCAACGCCTGGTTGGCAGCGGCAATGGCGGTATAACAGGCTTTCCAGTAATCTTCCGGGGAGTCTTCGTCTACCGATTGGATATCGTTAAATAAGTAGGCGTCCTGGTTAGGGCGGTAATAGGCGCCTACGCCTTTGTCGCCCACATTATCCGACATGGCTTCGCACATGGTAATGTAGCTGGACTGTGGATAAGCGGTGCCCAGTAACTTACTCACTTTGGCGGGTGTGCTGAGGTCTGTCCAGGTGCTGTCCGGCACCTGCTCCAGGTATTTCTTACAGCCGCCGGCTATCACTGTCATCAGCGCAAATGCGCCGACAAGGACCGGCCTTATTTTACGTGTATGGGTATGCGTTATATATGAGCTTGACATAGTTCCTTTTTTAAATACCAACTTTTAATGAAAAAGTGAATTGCTTTTGAATAGGCTGTGCCACCCCACCTGCATTAAAAAATTCGGGATCTTGTCCCTGTAATTTTTTATCTGCATATATCAGCCATGGGTTGATAGCCGCGGCACTTACGGCCACGTTATTAATCCCAGCATGCCTGGTAAGATCACCGGGGAGCTGGTAGGTGAGTGAAATGGTTTTGAGGCGAATGAAATCTCCTTTGGCTACTCTTTCGGTAGAGAAGTTGTAGTTATTGTAAGGATGTGCGCCGCTGATCAGCAACTGCTCAAAGGCGTCCAGCATAGAAGGCACCGATGTTTTGTTTTCATCTCCCGGCATTACCCAGCGGTCGTAAAACTCTTTAGGCATGGCATCGAGGTCGGAGTAAGTAGTTTTGAAAGCAGGGTAGAGGCGGATCTTGTTGCCAAACTGATAAGTAAAAAATATGTTCAGTGATAAAGCTTTATAGCGAAATGTATTGGAGAAGCCGCCAGTAACAGGCGGATCTACCGGACCTTCATACACGAGATGGCTGGTGTTCAGCGATTGCAGATTTACGTCGCCACTGTGCACGCCATCCTGGTTGATAAAAGAAGGGGCACCTGATTTTGGATCCAGACCGGTGTATTGCAGGGAAAAGAGACTATGTACCGGATAACCTTCTGTGTTACCACCTTCTGCCACTACCAGGTCAAAAATGCCGGGAATGTTTTTGGCATTGGTAATTTTGTTAACGCTGTAACCGAAGGTCACATTGGATTTCCAGCCCCAGTCTTTACTGCGGATTACATCTCCGCCTATCATTACTTCTATGCCTCTGGAGTCCATGTCTGCATAGTTGGCGGCTTTATACATTTCCCCACCAATGCCGGATGTTTTGATGCGGCTGATAAGATCAAAGCTTTTGCGGGTGTATGCATCCATGCTGAAATTCAGGCGGCCATTGAAGAAGCCTCCATCGAGTCCGATGTTGGTGGTGTATAATTTTTCCCAGGTGAGTTCATCATTTTGTAAGTGTGATAGCCGGATCACAGATTCCACCTCTGTGAGATGCGGTCTGTTGGTATTCACGGTTTGATAAACGATGTTGGAATTGGTAGCAGGTCCCATGCTGGCGGTGAGGCCGTAGCTGGCGCGCAGCGTGAGATAATCCAGTTGTTTGATGCGGGCGGCAAAATCTTCCCGGTCTATATTCCAGGAGCCGGCTACGCTCCAGGTAGGCAGCCAGCGGGCCTTGCGTGATTGTCCTAAACGGTTGGAGCCATCATATCTGCCGGTAGCTGTAAAGTTATATTTGTTATTATAGGCATAGGTGCCAGTGGCATAAAAAGCCGCAAAGCGGTCGTAATCCCTGCCCATACCGAAGTAAGGGAAATTGCTTTCAATCGTTTGTTTGAGGATGCGGTAGTCGGTGAAGGTAGCGCCGCCATTATCGTATTGATAGCCGTATCCGGTATTGGAAGCATTCTGGCGATCGGCATATTTTACCTGTTGACCTACCAGTACGTTGATGTTATGTTTCTGTGCAAAAGTGTCGCTGTAGTTCAGGCCGTTGCGGAAGTCGTAGTTCAGCAGCTGGTCTTCCGTACGGTTATAAAAACCGCCGGCGGGTAATACAATCACCGGAGGCGCGTCCGGGTTGTCCGGGTCGCGGTATAGAAACTTATTTCTTTCTGCGATGGTAGCATTTCCGGCGGAACGGTAAGCGTTGGCCATGTTGGCATTTTCTGTGATCTGGTGTTCACGGGAAGATTTTACATACCTGATCGCGCCGGTGAATTCGTAACGGAGATGTTTTGTCAGCTTCCAGCCCAGGTCTCCCTGTAACCGTAAATCCATCATATTCAGGTCCAGGTAATTATTCTGCAGTTCATTGATGATGTTGAATGGTGCATAATTTCTCCGGAAGTATTCAAGGTTACCGTCTTCGTCATAGGCGGTGAGGGTACGACTGGTATTGAGAGAATAGCTAAACGGGTTGATGTCAAAATCGCGGTCGTATTGTCCTTCTACCGGGTTGCTGCTCCGGGTGAGGGCGCCGGGGGCTTTCTGCCGGCGCACAGAGGCGAGGGTAGAGAAACCTGCGGAGAGTCTGTCTGAAAATTTATAGGTATTGCGATAGTTGAGGGTGTACCGGGTTACTTTATCTGCCAGGGTCCAGCCGTTATCGCTATAGAAGCTGGTAGAGAAATAAGATTGTGATTTATCGGTACCGGAGGAAATGCTGAGGGAATGTTCCTGTACAAAATTGTTGCGGAACAACAGGCCAAACCAGTCGGTATTGGCTTTGGCGTAGCGGAGCAGAAATGCTTTGCGGTGTTCCGGATCGTTTTCTACAGGGAATTCACCATTTTTATCAGCGTCCAGTTTTTCGTATAGTTTACCGAAAACTCCGATATCGCCTTGCGACAGGATATCGGAGTTAAGAATACCTTTTCTTTCCAGTTCTGCCAGCACAGACATTTGCTGGCCGGAGTTCATGATATTGAAATTGTTGTAGTTGGGTTTCAGCTGTGTGCTGAAGTTGCCGCTGTAGTTAATAACAGGCTTGCCTGCACGACCTTTTTTCGTGGTGATCACTACTACGCCGTTCATAGCGCGGGCGCCGTATAAGGCGGCTGCTGCGGCATCTTTCAGGATGTCGAAGCTTTCAATATCGTTGGCATTGAGTCCTGCTACGGCAGAACCGAGCAGGGTGGTAGGATCTCCGCTGGAGAGCTGATCGTTGGAGATATTGACCACGTCTTCCAGCACTACACCATCTACTACCCAGAGGGGTTTGTTGTCGCCATTGATGGAGGTGGCGCCGCGGATGCGTACTTTAGGTGCGCTACCGAAGGTGCTGGATACATTCTGAATAGAAACGCCGGCTACTTTTCCTTCCAGCATGCGGCTTACATCGGTGAGTCCGTCTATCTTCACCTCTTCTCCTTTCAGGCGCGTGGCGGCGCCTGAAAATTTGGATTTGTCGATGCTCTGAAAACCTGTTACCACTACTTCCTGGAGGCGGGTAGGTTTTTCTTTCAGTACAATGGTGAGGGCGCCGCTTCTGAATTCGGCTACGCTGATTTCTTCTGTTTTGTAGCCGGTGAAATTAAATACCAGGATGGCGTCGTTGGCAATTTTTTTCAGTTCAAATGCACCTTTGTCATTGGTGGTAACGCCGCGGGAGGTGCCTTTGATAAGAATGCTCACGCCGGGGAGTAGTTCTTTCTTTTCGTTGGTAACAACTCCTTTTACATCTGTAACGGGAACGGCAATACGTAATAGTGTATTCGTTGCAGTTAGTTGCGCAGGTTTTTTGCCGTTGTCGTGTTTAATGACCACGCGGTCGTACATAACGCTGTAGGAAAGGGAGTACGGAGTAAGCAGTTTGTTCAGCAGGTCGCCGACTTTCTCGTTGTGTGCATTCACACTTACTTTGTTGGCATCGAGTACTTCATTACCTACATACACAAAGGATACTTCTGCGAGGTCGCTGATTTTTTCCAATGCGTCTTTCAGGATGACATTCTTTAGTTCGATCGTTATTTTTTTGTCGAGTGCATCCTGGAGGCTGTTGCCGGCGCGGGCCTGCATCACTGCCAGCAGGAGCAGTAAGCCATAAAAAATTGATTGTTTTTTGCGGAACATAGTTATAGTTTATTGGTTTCGTTCTGGGCCATAGGATCCCCGTTCCGGTTGTTGGACAAAACCGGACAATAGAGGGCCTGCTGCATATGCAGGGCGTTTTTAATTAGTTATATAATGGCATAATACTAGCCGGACAATAAGGATGTAATCAATATCATAGACGATTCAGTTTGGTT
>NZ_DATCVJ010000575.1:0-3017 GCF_036566945.1 Chitinophaga sp.
CTGGCCGCACTCAAAAAGGTATTATCGCCCAATGATGTGACCCCGGAAAATCATTTTGTCAACGCTGGTGGATTCTGGTATCGGGTAGTGTGCAGCATTGAATCGGAAACCACCCGCTATTGGGGGATGGTGAAAGGCAACGAAATGAATGTACGTGACCTGCAGATGGCGGAGAACCTGATATGGCTGGCGGATAAAGCCTATCCCGGTAAAAAGATCATCGTGTGGGCGCATAACCTGCATATATCCAAAGCCACCAACGCAGTTACCACGCAGATCCCAGACCTTACCGGCTTTCTCTCGTCCTATGTACCGATGGGTACTACTGTACACCAACATTTTGGTCAGGCTGCCTATACCATTGGCTTTACCGGCGGCGCAGGCACGTTCATAGATTTCAATGATGGAAAATTACAAACCATTCCGCCGGTGGCGCCGGAAAGTGTGGAAGGACAGCTGTCTAAAACCGGCTACCCGTATAGCTTTACAAATTATCAAGCGATGCAGGGCAAGGTTGGTATTCCTACCACTGGTATGATCATGGATTATATACCGTCTGTTGGGATGTGGCCCAATGTATTTGATGGATTGTTTTTCATTAAAAATCCCACACCGGTAGACCGATGATGTATGCCCGTCTGGCAGCACTGGCATAAGCTACCAGACGGGACATGTTTTACACCCCTTGGGTAGCTGGCTGCAAAGGCAGCATAACGCCCAAAAAAGCAGCGTAGTTACTCACCGCATGTTGACTCCCCGCCTGTGCAAACCAGTCTTCAGCCGTATTACTTTCATACTCCGTATACAGCGCGGTATTAAAGACTGTGTAATGATTGTTTTGCTGCTGATAGCCATACAATAGGAACACACCGGATAACAGGAAAAATGCCTCCCGCAAACTAACGGTATAACCTTTATATACAACAGTGATAGCGGAAGCCGCCGGAGCAGGATCATATAACAATCCGGTAAGGAAAATGGTGTCTGAAACCGGGAAATTAGGTACAATATCATTCGCATTCTGGTAATGCCAGGCTGCCGGCAACTTGGCATCCAGGTCATTGGCGAAATCGCCGTTTCCCGCTGCAGGCGCCGCAAAAGTATACAGCGACACATTATCCGACGAATATTGCTCACCGGTAATGGTAGTAATAAAGTAAGAAGTAAATACATTGGCAATATTACCGCCCAGGCTATGCCCTGCAATCGTCAGCGGGTTACCGGGTTTAATAACATTGGTGACCAGGTAATCTGTCAGCGACACACCGGAGCCCAATGCATCCTGCATATTCAGCACGTTGGTAAAAGAAGTATTGGCGCCGTTGCTGATCAGTGGCTTAGGCGTAGAAGCATACGGCCAGCTTACCTGGGTTACTACGTCCAGATCTTCCAGTATCCAGTTTGCAAAAGCATCCCAGTTATTAAATACATCCTGCGGAGGCAGTGAGCCACGGATAGCCAGCGCGTAATTTGCCCCGGTAGGATCTACTGCTATAAAAGCATAGTTACCATCGTCCGTCTGGGTGCCATTCCAGACTATTTTCCAGCCGGGTAAGTAACTGCTGATGTCATTTACCGGATCGGAAGCATACGTTACATAAGTGAGTAATACTGCAGTGGTAGCACCTGCCGGCTGCGCGCCGTTGCCAGGGTTGCTGGATAGTGGTGTCATGGTTACTGATTTAAAAATGAGGGATTTTATTTCGGGTTTTGAGTACAGTAAGTTAACAAATTTCTTTGATACGGCGCTGTACCTCTATCAGTTGATTAACCATAACAAAATGGCTGACCCGCCCAGGTCAGCCATTTCTCAAAAATTTAAAACTTAACCACCTTTATCACTTCGCTCTTCCCTCTTCCTTCCAGCGTCAGCAAATACATTCCCCGTTTCAGATTCCCCACGTTCTTATTAATCCTAAACGTTCCTGGCGGGATTTTCCATTGCTGTATCACCTTGCCTGTTATATCTACCAGAGTGGCAGTATGATAAGCTTCCTTAAACTCAATGGTGAGCTGCGCTGCAAAAGGATTCGGATATACTTTTGTTTTTGAAATAGTGATTGTTTTATCAGGTACTGCCACCACAGATAACATGCCGGACAATGGTTGTACCGGTGCGCAGTTATCAATAATAAACCAGTTGTATTTAAACGTGCCGGCTCTCACCAAAACACCGGTATAAGTCAATGCTGGCAAGGTAATGGTGTCGCTGATCGTTTGCCAGGTGCCTCCGGTATTCGGCAAATTAATTACACCGAAAACTACCCCTCCATTTCCAATCCCCACTTGCGCGGCAGCGGTAGTAGATACGCGAATACGCACATTGTATTTACCAGCTGTTGGTACAATCAGGTTGTTGTAGGCAAACCAATCACTTACTTTCAAATTCGTAAAATCCTGTCCGCCGCCAACATCTGTACAGGTTTCCAGCACCGGGCCGGAGATGCGCGCTGACGCGCTCTCTGCTTCGTACTTATTATTTACAGAGCAACTGTATTGTACAATGTGGACAGTGGCGGTTTGACTGATACCACCTGCGGTAACAGTAAGGGTGTAATTCCCTAACGTGGTATCTGAGGTGAATAGTCCGCTGCTGCTAATGCTATTACCAGTGCCGGTTACAGACCATATGGGTGTCATCATTACTTCATTACTATCGGCATCAAATCCTTTTACGGTAAACTGCTGCGCATGGCCACCTGGTAATGATACTTCGCCAGGAGTGATTTCCATCCTCACCAACGGCGGTGGTGGTGGCGCTACACAATCATCTATGCTAAACCAATTGAACTTAAACGTGCCTGATACCACATGTATGCCGGTGTAACTAAGTGCAGGCAATGTGATGGTATCTTTTATTGTTTTCCAAACACCACCGGTAGATGGAATGTTAATGGTACCGAAAGTCTGGCCACCATGCCCTACCGATGCCTGTGAAGGCGCCGTAGACAATACTCTCAGGCTGATGTTATACCTGCGGGCTACAGGTACATTTAATGTACTGTAGGCAAACCAAT
>NZ_DATCVJ010000576.1:0-1755 GCF_036566945.1 Chitinophaga sp.
AAATTGCTTACAGAATTTCAGGTCTTTGGCAATCTTTACATGATCTCCACCACAATCAACAGGATGCTCTTCCACGATCTGATTATTAAACAGCAATTTCCCTACTTCCTTGATGGGAAGCAGTTGTGACACCATCAGTGCCAAAAGGAATATGCCGATAATTTTCTTCATGTGTATTTTACGCTTGTACAAATGTAATTGAGGGAAAGCATAAATGGTGACTTATGCCCATTAAAAAAATGTTAAAGCAATTTAACACAAAAAGCACACATTTTCCCCATGTCTCCATTTATCCTTATTAAATACCGATCATCACTTTTATTGGTTTCCCTGCTTTTGTTGCTTTTTTAGGTAGATGCCCAACTGTATTGATTTTGACTTCATTTTTCGGGTAACGTTCTAAACAAGTTATTTTGCTTTCTATGGTATTCGGTATTGCATAGTAGTAAATAATCACTATTTTTGTATCGTACAATTGAAACAATAGCTATTACATTATAACTGATCAGAAACCACCATTAAGAAAAAAACTAAAGCTCACTTGCCATGAACATTGATAACACACAATCGCAGATGAGGAAGGGAGTGCTGGAGTTTTGCATATTGTCCATCATTAAGCAAGGAGAAGCTTACCCGTCAGATATCATTGAAAAGATGAAAGAGGCGAAACTGGATATCCTGGAGGGCACCCTTTATCCTTTATTAACAAGATTGAAAAACGCAGAACTGCTCACTTATCGCTGGGTAGAAAGTAGCTCAGGTCCTCCAAGAAAATATTTTTCCATGACAGACAAAGGGGAAGCCTTTTATCAGGAACTGGAAAGCACCTGGAATGAACTAGCCAATGCAGTACATCAATTAACACAAAACAGTACACCTCTTTAAGAGAAGACTTACCTAAAACCTAAATCAACTAGTAATGAAAAAGATAATCAACATAAACCTGTCGGGCCGACTTATCCCCATTGAGGATAGCGCGTACGAGATACTTAGCCAGTATCTGGGCAGCCTGAAGAAATATTTTTCAAAAGAAGAGGGTGGTGATGAAATTGTGTCTGACATTGAAAGCCGTATTGCTGAAGTTTTCCATGATATCCTGAAGAAAGGCGCACATTGCATTACTGATGCAGATGTAATAGCTGTAAAAGCTTCCATGGGCACACCAGAACAGTTTGATGATGCCTCCGGGGAAAGTGCTAAAGAACAACAAAAAGAAGACGTTTCAGACGCTGGTTACATACCACGTCCTCGTAAACGCCTCTACCGCGACCCGGAAAATAAAGTACTGAGTGGTGTATGTAGCGGTTTGGGCGCCTATTTTAATATCGATCCGGTTATCTTCCGCATCATCTTTGCCCTGCTGGCCATCGGTGGCTTTGGTACCGGTATTCTCGTATACTTCATTCTCTGGATAGCTACTCCGTCTGCTGATACAGCAGCGGAGAAGCTGGAAATGAGGGGCGAAAGAGTAGATCTGAACAATATCCGGTCTACTATCCAGGATGAATTAAATCATATGAAAGGTCAGGTGAAAAATGTAGGAGATGATATCCGAAATTTTTCGCAGGGCCGCGGCAAGCAGGTAGGTAGCGATATCGAACGCTTTTTTGTGAACCTGGCAAGTGGATTAGGTAAAGTGTTGGTAGCTGTTACCAAGGGGTTCTTTTATTTCTTTGCTGTAGTAATGTTATTCTGCCTCGTAGTGGTAGGAGTAGCTATGGCAATATCTTCCGCGGCCCTTTTCCCCCTGAAAGA
>NZ_DATCVJ010000577.1:0-10820 GCF_036566945.1 Chitinophaga sp.
GATTAAAAATGGGAAGTTTGAGTGGACGGGCGATGTTGGTTATGGTTGGAGTATGGCACAGGAAGCCGATTTAGAAACAAGGAAGTCGAAACGGCTCGATCGGTGGTCTCCATTTGATGCTGCTTTCGCCAGTGATATTGAAAAAGGGAAAGTACGCCTTACTTATGCAAAAAGGAACTGCGTTTTAGAAAAAGGAAAATCGTACGGCTTTCGGCACATCCTTCACGACTTGCTGAGCTTTCATAATGCCCGCAGCAGGAATATTTCATTTTATGACTGTGAAATTAATGCAATGACTAATATGTCATTCGTTAGCCAGTTTACAGAGAATCTTAGTTTTAGACGGGTTAACATTGCTCCGCCAGAAAATACATATCGGGTTACTCCGGCAAGTATGGATGTGTTTCACTTTGCCAATTGCCGTGGTCAGATTTTAATAGATTCCTGTAATATTTCGGGAGCAGGAGACGATGGAATAAATTACCATGGAATAAATATGGGCGTTGTAGGAAAACCAGCGGATAATAAATTGCAGTTGCGATTCATGCAAGGGCAGACCTATGGATTTGCGCCCTGTGCTCCCGGGGATGAGATGGCGGTTATCAATCATCTAACTTTGTGCGAAATAAAAAACAACCCACGGCGTAAAGTGATTGCGATTGAAGTTATGCCGGGTGACACTACGCGAAAAAACTGGATTGTTACATTAGATGGGCCTACACCGGTATTTAACGAAGGAGATGTAGTAGATAATCTTTCATGGCATGCCGATATTATGATCAGCAACAACCTGATAGAACTAGCTTCCTGTCGCGGGATACTTGCGACTTCCCGTGGTAAAATAGTTATTGAAGGTAACAGCATAAATAGCCTGATGCCCGGTGTTTTGATTGAGGATGACGCTAATAAATGGTGGGAATCAGGACCCGTGCGTGATTTATTAATCAGGAATAATACATTTCTCAATTGCGGTATAGATATCGCTCCGCAAACTGTAAAACCCGATGGTCCGGTCCATGAAAACATACGTATTATAGGAAATAAGTTTGTTGGGCAGGCAAAGACTAATCCAACAGCATCCAGGGGAGTCATAAATTGTCCGTTCATTACGGCTAAAGGGGTTAAAGGATTGCACATCTCCGGTAACCGATTCCCAGGAGAGGTATCAGTATCTACAGAGGACTGTGAAGATTTGATTATTGAGAATAATTTAATAAATGGAAATTAATTTGCCCATTAAGCTTTTATCCCTCCTCGCCGCTGAATATTCCCGCTTGCGTTTATTCAATGATAAACCTGACGCTACTGAAAAATTTTTCCCATATGAAAGGCAGACAACTATAAGTTACTGCCCCTGATCTTCTGCAAATCCAAAGTCCCGCTCGTCAATTGCATTTTTATAGCTTAATTTTTTAATTACTTTTACACTTCAACTAAAATCGGGGTGCAATTTGTCGCGGAAATCTTCTTATAATGAGTATCAGCTGTTGCAGGGATTGACTTCGGGTGATACATTGCATTATTCTTACATCTTTAAAGAGTATTATAACGCGCTTTGCCACTATGCCGAATCGATCATCGGTGAGCCTGGGCATGCCGAAGATATTGTGCAGGATGTTTTTGAAAGATTATGGCAGAAGCCACATGCTTTCGAGGATCTCCGGCATCTGAAAGACTTCCTGTACAAAGCTACGCGTAATGCGGCCCTTAATTTTTTGAAAGGGGCACAGCATAGTAAGGAACGCCAGGCTAAATTTCTTCATGAACAGGAAGAGGTGATCACAGAAGAGAACCTGGACATCATCCGCATGGAAGTTTTCAGGGTCATTTACCGGGAGATCAGCAACCTGCCCGAACAATGCGGGAAGATCGTTCGTATGAGTTACATCGAAGGATTGAAAAACGAACAGATCGCCGACATCCTTTCTATTTCCCTCCAAACAGTTAAAAATCAGAAAACCAGGGGCATGAAGCTGCTGAGAATGCGCCTGTCACCGGTTGTAATTACTTTATTCCTGTTGTTTTCCCCCCACTCATAATTTTTTTTCACTTCCTTTAGTACGATCGGAATACCGCGTTGTAATAAAATAAACACATTAGACATGGCGTCTTCTTCAAACGATCCATTCCTCATTGCAGGGCTTATCTCCCGTTCGCAACAAGGCCTGTTGACGGCCGACGAACAGAATGAGCTGGATGCGTGGATCGCGGCCAGCGATAAAAACCGGCAGTTGTGGACGGAAGTGAACAATCCTGACATACAACAGCAAAACGTGAGTGCTATGGCCCGTTTTGATGAAACCGCGGCGCTGGAACGTTTTCTTTCCAACAAGCCTGCAACATCAAACATACGCCGTATGCAGGTCCTTCACATGTGGAAATGGGCTGCTGCTGTATTTGTACTAGCTATAGGTGTTTCGGGTTATTTCCTGCTGACACACAACGCACAAAATGGCGACCGGTTTGGTGGGAAAACCGCCAGGAACGAGATTCTACCAGGTAAAAACGGCGCTATTCTGACATTGGCAGATGGTACACAAATGGTCTTAGACAGTTTGGGCGAAGGAAAAATCGCTACCCAGAACGGGACGCAAATTTCGCTGAAGAACAATGAACTTAAATACGATGCTTCTGCCGCCACAGACGAGGCAGCCCTTAATACTATTACCACACCTAAAGGCCGGCAGTACCACGTCATTCTTCCCGATGGAACGGAAGTATGGCTGAATGCAGCATCTTCTATACAATATCCGGTCGCTTTCAAGGGAAAGGAGCGAAGGGTGAAAATCAGCGGGGAAATTTATTTTGAAGTAGCCGCCAGGAGCTGGCAACCCTTTGTAGTGGAAACCGATCAGATGAAACTGGAAGTACTGGGCACTTCATTTGATGTCAACACCTACAATAATGAAAAAACAATCCGCACAACACTGTTAACGGGTGCGGTGAAAATAACACCGCTGCCTGGCAGTACGTACGCCCCTAAGCCACAGGTGCTGATACCCGGTCAGACAGGGATTTTAAGCAGGCCGGAAACATCAAAGGGGGCTACACTGAGCATAACGGAAACGCCGGATGCTGATAATATTATCGCCTGGAAAAATGGCTTATTTATTTTTGACGGCATGGATTTATACAGTGTAATGCGTCAGTTGGAAAGATGGTACAATATAGATGTACAATACGTTGGAAAACCGGAGAATATCATCTTCAAAGGAAAAATGCACCGCAATACCAATTTGTCTAATGTATTAAAAGTGTTGGAAACGATGGATGTTAATTATGAACTGAAGGGGAATGTTTTGTATGTAAGATAGCGATAGTAACAGACGTTGCTTAAACGAAACCGGAAGTGCTTGCGACACTCCCGGTAGATGTTCAGGTAAGGTAATAATCACAATCAGGTTAAAGACTGCTTATTTATTCACTTAAACATTCCGTCCCTCATGAGAGGGGCGGCTGATGCAAATCTATGCTAATTATTTCTTATTGCATACGGGTTCCCCATGAACGGAAACGTAGCTCAACCAAATCTCTGTTAGTGATGAAACTAACATTCTTTTTACTTACCGCTGCCCTGTTGCAGGTATCTGCCAGAGGCTTTTCACAGAGTATCAATTTTAATGGCAAAAACGTGGCACTGGAAAAAGTGTTTGCAGCAGTAGAATCGCAAACCGAATATGTTTTCCTGTACAAGGCCACTGCTTTGTCTGCAGCAAAGCCAGTCACCATCAGTGCCCGGGGAATGGACCTGGGTGCATTTCTCAACAAGATATTCGAAAACCAGTCACTGATCTACAAGATCATCGATAAAAATATCCTGGTATCGCCGAAAGACTTCAAGCTGGCTGCAGGTAGCGCCCCCGTCGTTGATTCGGTGCCGGCGAAACCCGAATTGATCAATGTTTATGTCTATTCGCCCGGTTATACACCAATGGGCAGCGCCACCATCAGTAATCTTACCGACAAGCGGAACTATCTCACCGCCGGAAGCGGGTCGGCCCAGGTGCCGGTAAGACTGGGCGATCAAATGCGCATCAGCTATATCGGGTATGTTGACCATCTGTTTAAAATTACGGAAGCGATCATTGCTGGCAGGGCATACAATATAGAGCTGGTGCTCTCCACAAACAAACTGGATGAAGTACAGGTCACGGTGTTGGGTACTACCAATAAAAGGACTGGCACAGCCAATATTACCACTGTGAAAGCCAGTGATATCGAAAGACAACCTGTCGTAAATGTGCTGGATGCGCTCGCAGGTCGTGTGCCCGGCCTCCATATCAGCCAATCGGCCAATACGGCCGGGGCCAGGAAAGTAGAGTTGCGCGGACGAAATGTGCTGAATGAGAGCAGTTATACAGATCCACTGTATGTTGTTGATGGATTACCTATTGCCACTTTATCCGTTAATCCATACGGTGCAAATCAACCTGTTCAGGGCGGTTATTCGATGTCCGAAAACCCTTTGTACATGATTAACCCGCTGGACATTGAGAGTGTGGACGTGCTGAAAGATGCGGATGCCACTGCGTTGTATGGTTCCAGGGGTGCAAATGGAGTGATCATGATCACCACCAAAAAGGGAAAGCCGGGACCTACCAGGTTTAATGTAAGCTACTCCAAAGTGTTTTCAAGCGTGCAGCGTTACATGAATATGATGAACACAGAGCAATACCTGGCTGTAAGAAAGGAAGCATTTATGAATGATGCAGTGCTTCCTACCCAGTTGAGTGCGCCGGATCTCACGATCTGGGACCAGAAAGCCTATACCGACTGGCAACGCACCTTCTTCAAAAATGCACAGTCGAACGATGTGCAACTGAGTGTGGAAGGTGGCCTGCTGCTCAATACCTATCGTATCAGTGTGGGATATACTTCCACCACGGAAATGTACAACCAGGGCAGGGGGAACGATCGTTTAACGGTGGGAATGTCTTTCAATCACCGTAGTCCGAACGGCAAGTTCGCGGTGGAACTTTCTTCTAATAATACTTATTCCAATAATGAAACTGCCGCTTCGATAGACTTTTTCTCGCTGGCGCCCAATGCACCACCCATGTATGATGCCAACGGGGAATATAATTTTGTTCCGTACAGAGACCAGTCTGTAAGCAATTATCCATTCAAGGATATTAAGAGCTGGGGAGAAAATCAAACGCTCAAAAGTCAAACCAATCTTGGGTTTACGTATGAAATATTCAAGGACTTCACGGCGGGTGTTCGCGTTAGCGGGGAATTTTTCTCTAATAAAGGCGGCAGTTATGTGCCTAAAGCCGGACAAGATCCCTTGTACAATCCTTTTAACTACGCCGTTTTTGGTAATGGTTCCGGAAAAAGCCTGCTGGTAAGGCCAAGTATCAACTATGTTAAACTGTTCGGTGGAGCAAGGGTATCTGCTTCTGTGGCAGGAGATTACAGTTATGCAGATCAGGATTTGGTAAGGGTGATGGCAATGATGTTCTCTAACGATAACCTCATCAAAAGCTACGCCAATGCGCAAATGGTACAATCGTCAAATAATTTTGTTCCGCTGAAAATTGCCTCTTTGATGGCAACGGTTTCTTTCGACTGGGAAAGTAAGTACATGGTTAATCTGAATGGCAGAAGAGATGGCTCGTCGCGTTTCGGTAGCGGGTCCCGTTTCGGAAACTTCGGATCTGTAGGCGCTTCATGGATTTTATCAAACGAAAAATGGTTTAAGAACGCTAACATGAATTGGCTGTCGTTTGTAAAGCTCAGATCTACCTATGGTGTGATGGGCAATGCCAATGTGGGTGATTACCAATACCTCTCGCGCTGGTCGAACGTTCCAACCGATGCATTTGACAAATTGCCGGACTACGATGGTCAAACCATTTATACGCTCGTACAACCCGTTAACCAGCAATATAGCTGGTCCAGCGCCAGCAAGTTCGAAGTGGGGGCCCGGTTGGGATTTCTTAACAGCAGGTTGAATATTGAAGGTAACTTCTACATCAACAGCGACGGAAAACAACTCACCAGCATTACCACGCCGGCATTCACAGGTTTTGCTGCTGTAATGGGCAACTGGCCTGCAGTGATCCGCAACAAAGGATTAGAGTTGATATTGGATGCAACCATCCTGAATACTAATACCTGGGGTATTACGGCACGTTTCCAGGTAAGCAGGAATACGAATACGCTGGTGGCTTTCCCGGGGCTGGAAGATTCTCCCTATAAGGAAACCTACAAGATTGGGGCTTCCGTAACGGCCAAATCCTACTCGCACTATATCGGTATCAACCCAATGAAAGGAACAGCGGTGTTTGAGGACCATAACGGGGATGGGACCATGCCGGCCGGGATGGGGGTGAACTACCCGGATACAGAACTGGACGATCATTACAAGGTGATAGATCTCAACCCTAAATATTTCGGTGGTGCAGGGTTCCGCATAGACTTCAAGCGGGTATTGTCGCTGGATGCACAATTCAGCTTCGAAAATTCCCTGGTCGAGGATGATTTGCTTAACCAGGGATATGGCGGTAAGGCTAACGGGGTATTGTACGACGAGATCGCAAACAGGCACTGGAAGCAACCGGGCGACAAAGCGCTTTACCAAAGGTATTCCAGCATTTACACCGGCGGACTTTCCGGATCGGATACCTACTATGCCAAAGGCGCCTATTTCAGCCTGGACAACCTTAGCCTGGCCTATACGCTGCCGGTAGCATGGATAAAAAAGGTGGGCATGACGCAGGGTACAGTTTCCCTGAATTCATCAAAGATCTTCAAACTCTCACAATACAGACTGTCGGATGTTGAATTGGGCACTACGCCGCAGATCAGAAGAATTGCCGCTAACCTGAGATTAAGCTTCTAAAATCAATTGTATGAAAAAATTTGCTTTCAATATAACTGCTGCCGGTGTGCTATTGTCAGGCCTGTTGGTAACAGGTTGCAATAAGCTGCTGGATATAAAGGACCCGATCAATTCGATCACTACCAGCGAGGTTTTCCAGAACGACGAGCAGGCTGCCACTGCGCTCAATGGTTTGTATTCTTATCTGATCAACGGAGGAGCGGCCGAAGTTTATTCATACGGGGAACTGGGCAGCGATCTATACAGTGCAGGAGGGATAACACAGGCTGCCGCGCATTCGGCGGACGAGTTATATGCACCCTCGCTCAGCGGAGGGTACCCTTACTATGCGGAAACGGCTGCCAGGCTCACATTACAGAACACAGGCTATTCCACGAAAATATGGAAGACGGCTTATAAAGGCATCTTCAATGCCAATGCACTGATAGAAGGTGTGAAAGGTGCTACATCGAAAGAGTTTACACAGGCCTCCCGGAAAAGGGTGCTGGGCGAAGCGATGGCCGTAAGAGCCATGAGCTATTTTTACCTCGTGAACCTGTTCGAAAAAATTCCACTCGCCTTATCCATCGATTATAACGATACACAAAAACTCCCTTCTGCCAGCCCTGCCACCGTGTATCAGCAAATCATCAGTGACCTGGAAGAGGCGTCGGGATATCTTTCCGAAAATTACGATGGTAACAACACGGAGCGCATTCGTATCAATAAATGGTATGTGAAGGCAATGCTGGCAAGGGTATACCTGTTTACCAAAGACTATGAAAAAGCCTGGCAGAATGCCAATGAGGTGATTGGCCGCGCAGATCTGTTCCAACTGGAAAATCTGAACAACGTGTTCGGTATATCCAGCCGGGAAATTATTTTCCAATTGAAACAAACCGATATTTCGCCGACACGCGGTAATGCCACGCCCGAAGGGTATAGTATGACAACCCGTTACCTCTCCCCAATGCTGCTGAATGCATTCGAAGCAGGTGATAACAGAAAAACTGCCTGGATAACAGCCATCCCCGGCAGTCAATATACACCTGCCGGTTTTGCTGCGGGCAAGTACAAGATCAATATGAACAACCATGTGGTAGGAGGAACCATGTCCGAATATTATGTGGTGATGCGGCTCGCGGAAATTTACCTGATAAGGGCAGAAGCGAACATGTTGCGGAGCCTGGCCAATAAAAATGCCGTGATAGATGATCTGAATATCATCAGGGCGCGCGCCGGGTTGAATGGTTTGCCTTATACTTTAACCGATCAACAGGTAACAGGTGCCATCGCGCAGGAAAGGCGCATAGAGTTGTTTGCTGAATGGGGACACCGCTGGCTGGACCTCAAAAGGACGAACAAAGCTTCGGACGTGCTTTCAACGATATCTTACAAACAACCATGGAATGCGTATCAGTTGCTATACCCGGTTCCTCCGGACGAAATTCGCTGGGCTAACAATCTCTCACAAAATATCGGCTACAACTAAAACATGATCCACCTTAAATCAAGAAAGATGTTTCAAAAATATTTCAAAGCGGGTATGTTAGCGGGAGGCATTATGCTGCTCGGTACTTCCTGTAAGAAGGCCGCACCGGAAGAGATATTTCCGGCGTCTTTGACGATCGTAAATGGCATTAACGACAATACCTCCTTCCTGACCACCTATTTTGGGACTTCACAGCCCAAATACTACATCAGACTTTCTTATGTAGGTACGGGTAACTCTTTTGATTATGCCACCGATAAAATGGACCTGCCGCTTACGTTGTTCAGGAACAACGATACGCTTCAGCCAAATAAGCCCTTCCTGAAAACCAGCCTGAAACTTGAACCTGGCGGAATCTTCACGCATTTTGTGTACGGAAGTCCCACACAGGTAAAACAAAAAACTGTAAAAGAACAACTTCCTTCCCGCAACGTGAATGATAGTGTGGCCAATCTTCGGATCATTAATCTATTCGATAACCGTCCCATCGATGTGTTAGAGCTGGAGCCGGTGCCCGGAACTATCGTCTCCAATCTGGCCTATGAACAACTGTCCGATTTTATAAAAGTCCCTACCAACGTTGCGGTACAGAACTACCGCTTCGAGGTAAGAGATCATGCAACCGGCGTTACGCTGGCCACCTTGACTCAACAAAATATTTTACAGGGTACTACTACGCCAAATGTCAACTGGCTGTTTAAGGCACGTACGATGCTGGTAACCGGTACCTGGACCTCCGAGGGCGTTTTTTCGGCCCGGGCAACCAGCATTGGTCATTATTAATCCAAGTTTTAAATCATAAGAAACACTATATGCAGCCTATATTAAAGGTGGAAAACCTATCGCATAAGTATGCCAGTTCCTGGGCCATACGCGAAATAAATTTTGAGATCAATGATACCGGTGTTATAGGACTGCTGGGCTCTAACGGAGCCGGTAAGTCTACCACGATGAATATCATTTGCGGTACCCTGCTGCAAACGGAAGGCAATGTTTCCATCAATGGGTTGAACATCAAAGACAATCCTATTGAATATAAAAAACAGATCGGTTTTTTACCGCAGCAGGCGCCCCTGTATATGGACTTCACCGTGCAGGAGTACCTGGAATATTCCGCGCAGCTACGGTTGATGGATAAGCGCCTGATAAAAAAAGCAGTAGATGAAGTACTGGAAAAAACATCCATTACGCAGATGCGGTCACGTCTTATAAAAAACCTGTCGGGTGGATATCGCCAGCGCGTAGGTATCGCGCAGTCTATCATCAACAAACCCAAAGTGGTAATCCTCGACGAGCCTACCAATGGTCTGGATCCTAACCAGATCATTGAAGCAAGGAAACTGATAAAAGAAATTGCGCAGGACCGTGCCGTATTATTATCGTCGCATGTACTGTCGGAAATTAACCTGCTGGCTAAAGAGATCATCATGATCGAAGCCGGGCAGGTGGTATTTTCTGATACGCTCGACGCCTTTAATAACATCCTCCAACCCAATACTATGGTGGCCAGAATGCTCCATATGCCTGCGCCCGAAGAATTGATGGCCATAGAAGATGTGCAGAAAGTAGAGTTGCTGCCGGATAACAAATGCCGGATCTGGTTCCAGCCTAACGACGATCTCGCGGAAAGAATTGTGCGGAAGAGTGCTGAGAAAAACTGGAGACTCACTGCTATTCACACTGAATCTTCCGGTATGGACGACGTATTCAAACAATTATCATCAAATTCTTCTTCAATCTTACAATAATGAAAGTAGTTTTTAATATAGCGCGGGCGGAATTACGATACTTTTTCTTTTCACCGATCGCATGGTTTATACTGATTTTATTCCTGATGTCCAGTGCAGGCATCGTCATGGGAAACCTGGCAGATATGGCTGTACAGCAGGACGCCATGCTGGAGTTACAGGGCGATGCTTTCAGTGGGTTCCTCAATATGCCGCTGACCAAAATGGTGGTCGGCAAGGGACTCGATACGGTGCTGATGATCTTCTTTTTGTACATTCCGTTGTTGACCATGGGAGTGATCAACCGTGAATATGCCGGAGGAACCATTAAGTTGCTTCATTCATCGCCGGTGAAAACACGCCAGATCATCATGGGTAAGTTTCTGGGTGTGTACAGTTTTGTATGCCTGATGATCCTGATTTTCCTGGTGGAGCTGATCGTATTGACTTTTTCTATTAAGCATGTAGAGTTCCTGCATATCATATCGATGGTGTTGGGCTTCTTTTTACTGGCGGCTATGTATGTGGCGGTAGGGATGTTTATTTCCAGTTTAACTTCGTACCCGATTGTTGCCGGGATCGGAACATTTGTGGTGCTGATACTGTTCTCCACTTTAGGTATGATGTTCCAGGGAACGGATTATGTGCGGGATGTCACTTATTTTCTTTCCAGCTCGGGAAGGGTAGATAGCTTTCTGGGTGGCCTGATTACTACAAAGGACCTCGTTTACTTCTTCAGTATTACATCCCTTTTTATCATCTTTACCATCATCAAAAC
>NZ_DATCVJ010000578.1:0-16650 GCF_036566945.1 Chitinophaga sp.
CTGATACAGGATAATATTACCCTTCAAGTAAAGTAACAGCCAATCAATCATCCGGTCATTAGTGTGGCCATCTAATAATAAAATTCAATAAATGCACCACGTGAATTTGAAAAATAGCTTACTAATAGTCCTCCTATGGGCTTGTTGCCTCACCGCTACTGCACAGAAAAAAATACGGATAGCATGTGTAGGCAACAGCATCACCTACGGGTTAGGTATTGCTAACCGGGCAAAAAATAGTTATCCGGCGCAGCTACAACATATGTTGGGCGAGGGATACGCGGTGGAGAATTTTGGTTCCAGCGGCGCTACTTTGTTGAAAAATGGCACCAGTCCTTATTGGAAAAGAAAGGAATACAAAGCTGCGCTTGAAAGCAACCCCGATATGGTGTTTATTATGTTGGGAACGAATGATAGCAAGGTGGCTAACCGACCTTTCTACCAGGAATTCGAAAGCGACTACAAAGAGTTGATACGCTCGTTTCAGGATTTGCCTACAAAACCGCGTGTCGTTATCCTGTCTACTGTGCCAGGCTTCTCCGCGGATTCGAACTTTATCTATGATCCCATTATCACCAGCCGTATCATTCCGATGATTGACAAGGTGGCCTTTGAAACTGGTTTAGAAATCATTGACTGCTATCATTTATTTGCGGGAAGAGTAGATATGTTTCCCGACAAAATTCATCCGGACGCGATTGGCGCGACTATTATTGCCAAACGATTATATGAAGTCGTGCAGAGCAAACCTGCTAAGCTGGAGATCTTCACAAAAATAAAAGAAGCTAAAAAGATCAGTTCTTTTTATGGCTTCCGCTGTGCTGATTTTACGCTCAATGGAAGAGAATGCAAAGTAGTAGCACCCAAAGTAAGCGCCGCCGGCAATCCCTGGGTATGGCGCGCCAGATTTTGGGGACATCAGCCACAGGCCGACATTTCATTGCTGGAAAGAGGCTTTCATATTGCTTATTGTGATGTGGCGGAATTGTTTGGCAACAAAGCAGCCATTGACGCATGGGATCAGTTTTATGCGCTGATGCAGCAATGCGGGTTGTCTAAAAAAGTGGCACTGGAAGGCATGAGCCGGGGCGGTGTATATGTATATAACTGGGCATTGGCGAATCCCGGAAAAGTAGCCTGCATTTATGCAGATGCACCGGTGCTCGATCTTAAAAGCTGGCCTGGTGGCAAAGGTAAAAGTGCGGGAAATAAGGAAACATGGGAAATCTTCAAGAAGGACTATGCACTGAATGAAGAGCAGGCCGCGAATTTTAAAGGAAGTCCTTTAGACAATGCGGAGAAAATTGCGAAGCTCGGCTTTCCTATGTTGCATGTGGTAGGTGACGCCGATGTAGTAGTACCGATTGCTGAAAATACCACGCCCTTTGAAGAAAGGGTAAAAGCGGCCGGCGGAAATATTACCGTGATTCACAAACCGGGCGTAGATCATCATCCGCATAGCCTGGAGATCCCTGCACCTATTACTGATTTTATATTAAGGGCTGCCGGACATAAAGTAAATTTTGCCGCCATCGCAGCGCCGGGCTCTGAATTCCGTTCAGGTGCCGGCTGGACTGAAGGAAAAGACTGGTGGGCACAGCATGATGATATTGACAGCCTGCTGGAGGCAGAAAAAAATTTAGATATCGTTTTTCTGGGCAATTCCATTACACAAGGTATAGGCGGGCATAGAACCTATGTTACCTACAAACCCGGATTGGATATCTTCAACGCTACTTTTTCAAATTATAAATGGGAATGTGCCGGTATCTCGGGAGATCGTACCCAAAATGTGCTGTGGCGCCTGCAGAACGGCCATTATGCGCAGGCAAAACCTAAATTGATAGTGATAACTATTGGTGTAAATAATTTTGCGGATGATACCGCGGAAGAAATCGCGGAAGGCATTTTTGCTATCGCCGATTATGTAAAAAAGAATTTATTCTCCACGAAAATTATTTTAACAGGTCCGTTGCCAACGGGTCTGGAGCCAAATACAGACAGAAGAAAGAAGTATGACAAGATCCATCTGCTACTTGCCAAACATAAAGGGGGGCATTATGTTTACCTGCCTTTAACGGGTACTTTCGTTCAACCCGATGGTAGCTTAAGCAAGGAGGACTATTCAACGGATGGCATTCATCTGCTGGCTGGAGGCTATAAAAAATGGGCCCTGGCATTGCAGCCGGTGATTAATAAATTACTGAAGTAGTCAGACACCTTCCCAAAAAGGATCTCCGTACATTAAACAAACAATCATCATGTATCAACGTTTGCACAGACTAACTATTGCAGCAAAACTGCTGGTATCCATCGCCTTACTGCAAATACCCAATAAGACGTTTGCCCAGCAAAAAGATTTAAGCTGGGAAGAACTCCGGCAATCCTATCAGTTTCCGCAATGGTATACGGAAGCACGTTTTGGTATCTGGTGTCACTGGGGTGCGCAAACGGAACCTGAGTATGGAGGTGGATGGTATGCACGACATATGTATATGCAAAATGTAGGAAGAGAAGAATGGGGAAAGGCTGCTTATCCCTACCAGGTAAAAACCTACGGTCATCCTTCACAAAAAGGATTTAAAGATGTGATACATGAATGGAAAGCGGAAAATCTCGACACGGATGCGCTCTTAAAATATTTCAAAAGTATCGGGGCCAAATATTTCGTTGCGCTGGCAAATCATCATGATCATTTCGACAACTTCGCCTCTACCTATCACCAATGGAACAGCGTAAATGTTGGACCGAAAAAAGACCTCATCGGATTGTTTGAGAAGTCCGCCAGAAAATATAACATTCCATTTGGCGTGAGTTCTCACGACGACCGCTTTCTTTCCTGGTGGTTGCCCGCTTTTGGTGCAGATACGGCCGGTCCTTACAAAGGTGTTCCTTATGATGGCCGTATGACCCAAGCAGATGGCAAAGGCAAATGGTGGGATGGCCTGGATCCGGCCGACTTATACGGTTTACCACCCGAAAAGAGAACACCCGAATACCTGGAGAGTGTTAAAAAGAACTATGTACAGCGTACGGAAGAATTGACCACGAAATACGATGTGGATATGTTGTGGTTTGATGGATATGGCTTCCCATACGGTGATTACGGTAAAGAAGTATGTACTAATTTTCTTAACAACCAGAGAAAACAGGGGAAATCAACAGCCGTCATAGCAGGCAAGTTTAGCAATGAGCCTTCTACCGTAAAAGATATTGAACGCGGTGGTGCCACCGAAATTCTGCATTACCCGTGGCAGGGTACTTTGACTTTTGGTAGCTGGTTTTACAAAAAAGACAAACCAATCAGGCATAATGCAAGAACGGTGATTGAAACACTCACCGATATCATGAGCAAAAACGGCAATCTCCTGCTGAATGTGGAACTATTGCCCGACGGCACTATTCCGCCTGATCATAAATTAATACTGGATACCATTGGTGTTTGGATAAACCGCGATAGCGCGGCTATTTATGCCAGCAAACCCTGGAAAATTTATGGCGACAACCTGGGCGGTGGACATGCACAGAAAAATCTCAGTGAAGCGGATCTGAATGAGGTGAAGAAACAAAAAACCGATGATTTCAACGAACGGACAATGGCAAGTCCTGCTTACCCTCACGATGAAGTTCGCTTTACTACGAAAGGTAAAGATCTGTACATTTTTGTATTGAATCCACAAGCAGGTCCTATTGAAATACCAAGCCTTGGCCGTAAGTCTCCTTATAACCAGCAAAAAGTGACAGCTATAACAGCCCTGGGTAGCAATAAAAAAATTGTTTTTAAACAGGATAATGACAAGCTGCAATTGGTGATACCAGACTCGCCAGCCGATGCATATGGAAAGTATACGAAAGTGTTTAAAGTACAGGGCGTGTTGTAGCTTTCACGGAATTTATAAAGTTAAGGCAAAGCTTAAAAAGCCTATTTAGCTTTATCGACGACTTCCCGGAAGAAATAAAATGATGGCATCTGCCTGAAAAATATTACCCCACTATATGGAAGCCGCAGGTTTTAATATAGTGGGGATTTCCATAGCTGCTATTGTTGTGATATCACTATTTTCTATCTTTAGGAAGATAAACATAAACACAAGGCTGTTGGAAACTACGATCACATTCAAAATGAAGCCTCCCTCAGCGGGACTATCCGATTTTGTGGAGAGTTTTTGGATGCTGGAAAATGAGGCTGCACAACAAAAGGAGATTGTTGTTTTACCTGATGGCAGGTTTGATATTATCTTTTCTTACGCTGAAGAAGAACCTTTTCACGCTATATTAAGAGGTTTAGACACCGAGCCAGGGCAGCACGCGATTCCCGCTAAACAAGTGATGTTTGCTATCAGTTTTAAATTACTGGCTATTGAATACCTGCTTGATATTAAAGCTGCCGGTGTATTAAATAATGCCAGTATCCTGCCTGATAATTTCTGGAATGTTACCAAAGAAGATCTCGGTGATTTCGACGCGTTATGCAGCAAGGTATCCGCCAGCATGCTGATGTTAGTTAAACCCGACATTGATAGTAGAAAGCAACAATTATTTGACCTGATCTATACTTCCAGCGGCGCTTTATCTGTGAAAGAGTTGTCAGAGAAAGTATTTTGGAGTAGCCGGCAAATTAACCGCTATTTTAATCAGCAGTTCGGCATCTCTTTAAAAGCATATTGCAATATTCTGCGCTTCCGGGCATCCCTGCAGCATATCAAAGAAGGCCAGCTCTTTCCTGAGCAGGATTTTGCCGACCAGACTCATTTTATTAAAGAAATTAAGAAATTCTCCGGGGTAGTGCCTAAAGAACTCTCCAAAAACGCGAACGGCCGATTTATACTATTATCTGCCTTACCTGAGTAGTAGCTTTGTATCTCAATACAAATTAACAGGTATGAACATACAGCAAAAAAAGATCGCCATCATTGGCGGCGGACCTGGCGGATTAACACTGGCGCGCCTTTTACAACTGAAAGGGGTAGCCGTAAAAGTGTACGAAAGAGATGTCGATAGAAATGTCAGAATTCAGGGTGGGGCACTTGACCTGCACACCGAATCTGGCCTGGCTGCGCTGACAAAAGCTGGTCTGATGGATGCGTTTAAATCCAAATACCGGCCGGGCGCGGAATTGGTCAGGGTAGTAGATCAGCAGGCAAAAATTTATTCAGATCAACATACAGCTGTCAGCAATGAAAATTTCGGGGACAAAAGTCATCGGCCGGAAATAGACCGGGGTCCGTTACGGGATATATTGCTCGACTCATTGCAGCCGGATACTGTTGTCTGGGACAGCCACATCCTGGGCATTGAACCGATGGGTGAGCAATGGAAAATATTGTTTCAGCATGGCGAGTCGGCCATTGCCGATATCGTGATTGGTGCAGATGGCGCCAACTCAAAGATCAGGCGTCATGTAACGGATATCAAGCCAAACTGGGTGGGTGTCACCATGCTGGAAGGTGCGATCAAAGATGCCGCGAAAACAGCCCCTGTTATTCACGAACTGTTGAAAGGTGGGAAGATATTCGGTTTCGGCAACGAAAATACCCTGATCGTCAGTTCAAAAGGAGATGGTAGTTTCGGATTTGCCGCCAGTTTTAAATCAACTGAAAACTGGGCAAAAGAAAGTGGTATTGATTTTAAAGATCATCGGCAGGTGTTAGCCTGGTTTAAAAGGGAATTTTCCGAGTGGGACCCGGTATGGTGGGAGTTGTTTGAAAGTGAAGAAACGCTTTTCATCCCACGTCCGCAGTATTGTATGCCCCTGGATCAGCAATGGACAGCCAGGCCTAATATTACCCTCATTGGCGATGCCGCGCATTGGATGCCACCCTTTGCCGGGGAAGGTGTAAATATGGCCATGTTAGATGCCCTGCAGCTAAGTGAAGCACTGACCGATGCCAGCTTCCCGGATACCAGGACCGCCATTGCTCATTATGAAAAGCAGATGTTCGCCAGGTTCGCTAAAATCGGTGCAGACACGCTGTTTAATACGAAATGGATGCACCAGCCAGGCGCATTAAAGGATATGCTAAATATGTTTGGCAAAAATAAACTGAAACAAGGGGCATTTATAGTAAAGTACCTGCTGAATGCAAGGGTGTTGCCATTTATGCGTAAAGCAATAGGACTGCGGCAGGAGGGATAGCCGGGGTGATCCACCCCAGCTATCGGTACATATCAGTGCTAATGATAGGTGATCTCAAAGAAGCTAAAAGCGGCATGGTCACTTTCGTTGCCCAGGTAATTGATGCCTGGTCTTGGACTGCGATCCCATGGCGGTAGGAAGCCGATGGGGTAAGGCTGCTGGTCAGGTGTCAGTTCATTCCAGGTAGCCCCTTGTTTCCAGTACATCTTACAGGTGAAATCCGGTGATACGGTCATTTTCAGGTATACCGGCAGCTGTTTGCCGGTGATTTGTGCCGCCTTCAGGACCGTTCTTTTTCCATCTTTCGATATCCAGCATTCCACTTTATCACCGCTCAGGGCAATGCCTACTGCGGCAGTGGCATCTCCGTAAATGATGAGCCCTTTAGCCGCGGTATTGTTATTCCACACGGCTGTACTGATATCATAGGAAGCACTGTACGGTCTTAGGGTCAGTGCTACGCCAGCGGGATTATTATCGCTGTATTTTCCGGACAGGTACAACTTACCATTTGCCTGTTTAAAAACGGGCTGCATGTTTCTAAAGTCCCATTGCCAGAATATTTTTTGTGTTGTTTTAGCGAAATCATAATGGAAAGAAGTAGCCGGCTGCCGGCTTTCTGCAGCAGGCAGATGACTGAATACCGGCCATTGTTCCGCATCCCAGGAAAGCGCCGCTATGATGGCTTCTCTCCCGGTAAAGATATTACTGGCTCTATTGTAGGCATGATAAATATAGCGGTAGTTACCTTTGGGATCCTGCACAAACGTGCCATGACCAGGACATTTCCAGTCTTTCCCGTCTGAGAGTACCGGGTTAGCCGCATCATCCAGGTAAGGGCCTGTGATGGCCAGCGCCCGGGCCACGCGTACGTTATAATTGCACGCGGCGCCACAGCAGGCGCCAGCCGAATAAAAGAGGTAATAGTATTTATCTTTTTTGATAATGCTTTGTCCTTCAATACCCATATGTTGATCATCTTTCAGGAGCGTAAAAGGATCGCCGGTGAGGGAAAGCCCGTCATCGGACAGTTTGCTGCCGAGGATTTCAATCGGTCTTTTATCCAGGCCGTAGGCTTTCCAGGTGATGTAAAGCTGGCCGTTGTCGTCGTATACAAATGCATCGATCGACTCATGCCCATGCTCGATCACTATCCCATGGTCTTTGAATCCGCGATCGGGATAGGCGGATGTGGCTACACCGATGCAGGAAACCCCATCACTTTTCCGTTTGGCGGTATAATAAACGTAGTAGGTATTATGATGAAAGAAGTACTCCGGCGCCCAAAAGGAGGAAACGGTCCAGGTGGGCGGGGTATCGAATAAAAAGCCTGTTTGTTCCCATTGTTGCCCGTTGTTGGATTTGAAGATCGGGAAGTGCGGGCCCCATTCACTGGAGGTCCCGATGGCGTAATAGCTGTTCCCCTTTCTGATAATGGAGGGATCGGCAAAGTCGCCCGGAATATTGGCGGGCGTTTGTTGTGCGATAGATAGCCCTGCCGTGCTTAAAATGTTAATGATAACTGCCGTTAAAATTTTTAATTTCATCTTTGTTATTGAGTGGCGACAAAAATAGTCTGTTAAGGGTCCTGTTATTCGTTAAAGCATCTCATTTGTTCTCGTTATAATCTCATTTTTGGGCGCATGCACTAAGTTTTTCATAAGTTTATTTATTATAAATAAATTTTATTTGAATGCCAACGTCTTAGAAAGCCCCTTAGAAGAGGGAATCCGAAGTGGATGCTGCCAGATATTTCAGGTGGTAAGTCTTGAGCAAAAGCCTTTAAAAATATCACAGGGCGCCACTTTGGTCGTGAAATAGTGTCCAATTTAGCTGTATTATAACCAACTTTGTCTGGATTGTATCCGATTATTAGCATTAAATCCCAGTCTCCCTGCACCTTCTGGCGGTTTTATACGTATATGATATATAGCATATCCTGGATATATTAGCGCGCTTTATCACTACTTATGTAATGCGACATTCCTATTCCGAAATATTACTTATCAGTCCCTTTTTTTCTAACAACTAAAACTACAGTTATGTCAATGAATGCGTACGCCTGTACACTACCAGGCCAATCTTCAATTAATGCATTTTACGAGGAAGTTCAATTGAGCACGTTAAAGTGGGCACAATGTTTTGACCTGGCCCCACAGTTTAAACCTATGGGATGGTACACCAAGGCCCAGTTTGGCCTACAAGCTGCAAGGGAATACCCCAATGCAACATTTAATGAGCTTTGTCTTGCGGGTGATTTGCTCACCTGGTTATTCACAGTGGATGATACCTGCGACAGGGGATCTGCCGGAGCGGAAGCTGCTGTTGAAATGAAATCTATGTTACATGAGTTTATCGACATTTTAGAGGACAGGCGGGAACCGTCGGATAATAAGTTGAGCTTAGGACTGGTGAATGTAATGGAGCGATTCCGCGCGATCAGTACCCCATATCTTTATCGTTTGCTTTGCCGGCATATGATTGATTATTTAAACGAGTGTTTTTTTGAAATCGACATGCAACTGAGTAAGTATGTTCCGTCTATTGAGAAGTATTTTGAAATACGGCCTTTTGGTGGGTTTTACATCATGTTCCCTTTAGTGGCTATTTTTGACAAGTTGAAGTTGCCCGACGAAGTTTATGAACATGAAGTGGTAAGAGAGGTAGAGCTTATTTTAAATTTATTAGGTTGTTTTTCGAACGATTTGCATTCGGCGGAACGTGAGAAGAACCTGGATACCATTGGGTTCAACCTTATATTTATTGCACAAAGAGAATTGAATCTGAGCTATGAAGCAGCTACTCAATATGTGGAAGATTACCATGCCGCGTACCTGCTAAGGCTTGAAGAGTGTCTTAGCAAGATTCCATTTTGGGGCAAGGGTGTCAATACCCCGCTGGACCTGTATCTGGATGGTTTGTATACCATGGTCAGAGGTTACGATGAATGGGCAGTAGTAGATACCGGTCGTTATAAGAGTGCGTGATATTGAGGTAGGTGTTTAGATAATTCAGTATACAATTCCTTAAAGTGAACAGGTTTTGAGATAAATGCGTCTGCACCTGCCGCCAGCATTTCTTCTTTCACTGAACTAAAGGCATCTCCAGATACAATTAGAATGGGGATGCCTTTTATTTCAGTATTATTTCGCAGATGTTGCAGCAATTCTTTACCGCACATTCCGGGTAAGTTTAAGTCTGAAATAATGGCATCTGGTTTCTCCAGTTTAATAGTATTGGAAGCAATTTCCCAATCCGTACACAAAATTGGACGTATGCCCATTTCTGTTAGTATTTTGGTGAGTAGGGTGGCGCTCAAAAGTTCATCTTCGATAATCACTACAGTGGAGCCGGCAAAACAATTTTTTCTAAATTGAACAGGTTCCTGTTCCGCAATTTTTCCGGAGCTTACTTCTAGTGGTATTTCGATGACAATAATGGTATGCTGTTTTGCTTCGTCTGTTTCCAGCCGGATAGCGCCAGCAAACAATTCTACCAGGTGCTTTGTAATTCCCAGCCCAAGTCCGGTTCCTTCCACGAATTGATTCCTGCCGGAAACGAATGGATCGAAAATATTGTTACTTATTTTCCGGTCAATGACACCTTTGTTTTGAATACTAAATATTATCTGTTCCTCCTTTTTCATCGCACTAAATACTACATTACTATATCCTGGCGCGAACTTTACGGCATTGGATAAAACATTATTAATAATTTTTGTGAGAATTAACTGATCGCTATTAATAATCAATGGCAGTTCGTAATCAAATGAATTTTTAATAGTAATTCCTCTGGAACCGGCAATGTAGCTATTCATGGTTACACAATGGGCAATACATTCTTTTAGATTAACCGGCTCTTTAATAATACTATAAAACTTGCCGGAATCGATACGCGACATGTCAAGTACATTGTTGATAAGGTTGCGGGCCAGGTAGCAAGACGCAAATAATTGCTCTATCTCCAGTTTTTCCGAATCACTATATTTATCTTTTCTTCTCTGGAACAATTGCGCATTACCAAATATTGCGTTCAGTGGTGTTCTTAATTCATGGAACGTTTCTCTCAAAAAAACACTTTTTCGTTCAGAGATTTCTTTTAGCTTTCTTTCCGATATCAGGAGGTATTTAATTTGTGACACGTAAGTGGACATTACAAATACGATCAACAGAAATAATGCTGTTGTTGTATATCCCCTCATTGTAACTGCGATTCCGGGATTTAAATTCAGTGGTTTAATGAGATGGTAAAAGGCATTCACTACTACACCAATCATTAATAGCACGGATACAGCCAGACAGCCATATATCAGTGTTCTCTCTGTATGCAAAAATAGTGACCCACTTAGGTGGAATATAATAAGGGAAATAAATACCATTAACATCTCCGTAGAAATACCTGCTCCCAGGACAATACTCCAGTAAGTAACAAAGATGACATTTATAACCAGCATGAACAATGTGGCCTGAAAGTACTTTCTGCCGTAATTTAATGTAATGACAGTAGAAAAGCAGATGACTTCGAAAGGGACGCCAATGAGAAAAAAGATAGAATTTTTCAGCACATAAAAGTAGGATCCAACAGCTAAAACGATAGCAATCATTAGTAGCGCCACTCCATTAACAATAACAACCGGGCGTTTATCTTCCATTTTCTCCAATCCTCTCGTGCCTGCAAATAACGGTGCAAGCAGTATTTCTTTCAGTGAATAGGCAAGTGTATAGTTGTTAGATTCCATAAACGATTATTACGAGGGTTCCAATTTTAGTAAGGCTTCCGGAAAATTAAAACAAACGTGAAAAAAAGAGACAATTAAACGATCTGGTTTTTTGGTAAAACAAAACGCATCTTTTCCAGGGTGCCATATAATCTATGCATGTTTCTATGCTTTGTCGCAGGGTAAATCTACTTCAGTCAGCTAAGCTAGATGTTAATCGTATGTTAAGATAGGTAATGTTTTTTTAACCATAAAATCAGAAAACGGATATTTATTATATTAATAAATCAATAATATGTAAGCTTTTAAACTGCTTACTTCTCTATAAAGTAATCAAAAACTATTACTACATTAACATAGAAATATACTTAGCCTATGCCGGTAATACTGGAGATAATTGGAGAAATGATGGTTCAGATTATTTTCGAAATCCCGGGTGCTTTTATCCGATGGCTACTCACAGGCGGTAAAAAGTCATTCCGGGAAGTACTATGCGATAATTCCTCACCTAATGTGTTTATTGGGGTCATCGTTGTGGTACTTTGTGTTGCCATTGCAACATGGATAGGGCGGGGGTAAATTTTTTTCCTACTTCTTATTTCCGGTACTGATAAAAAATGCCGGTATCAAAAATAGTCCAGCGGCAGGCTTTTTGTCCGCAACTTTTCAAGCCGCTATTCGCCCAGGTATTGCAGGTATGAAACAGGTTATAGCTGCCTTTGGCTTCATAGAAGGCATCATTATTATCATAATTTGCGTTGGTGACAATATGCACCAGTTGCCCGTCTGTACCCGTCTGGAAACTGTTGTTAATATAAGCAATCAACCGCGCATATTGCGCTTTATTTATCATGATCGGGCGGCAGTTTTCATTTTCCATCAAACGATGATAGTAGGTAGCATGTATGGCCGAAGTACTGAGATTAAAGGCCGCTTTAAAAGCGGTACTGGCTTTCAGATCGTTCCAGGTGGGCGTTTCCAGGTAAAAGCCTTTGTCGCCCCAGCCAAAAGCCAGCAAGGTAGCGGTAGCATCGTTGGCAACCGTATTGCGGAAAGGAACGCGTGTACTCCAGTCGATTTGTGCGGTGCGTACAGGTACCACAAGATCAGTATGTACACCGTTAGTGAGAATATAAATAGTAATATCTGCATCATTCACAACTTCCCGGTTGGTGCTCATACGGGAAAGGATATACGCCGACAACAGGTAGCCACCCATCAGCAGGAAAAAGGTTAACAAGGTATATCCCGCGATTTTCAATAATTTCTTCAAGGCTGCTACAGTTTAATCAACGACGCAAATTAGGATATTTTCTTATTTTGCGGCCAAATCAGTTTCCCTAACCCTGATTACCGACAGCACTATGTTCCCTTTCTGGAGTAACTATTATTATCTTGTTATTATTTTACAAATTGTATGTGTTATACATGCACTGAAAGCCGGCAGAAGAGAATGGCTGTATTTCATTGTGTTTATACCACTGGTGGGCGTGGTGGTGTACCTGGTCAGGGAAATATTACCGGAAATCAGCAGCGGTGATTTCGGGGAAAATCTGATGCGGACCATCTGGCCCAATGGACGGATCAAAGAATGGGAACGGAAAGTACGTATATCCGATACCGTTACCAATAAATTACAACTGGCAGATGCCTGCGCACAACAAAAACAATATGATAAAGCCATTGTATTAACACAGGAATGCGCCAATGCATTTACCAAAGATCCGGGTATCCTGTTACAACTGGCACGGCTACACTTTTTAAATGGCAATTATGCGGAGTGTATCAGTAATTTCGATAAGGTAAATGCGACCAAAGGCGTGAGAATGAGTAAGGCAGAAGATGAACTGTTGTATGCCCGTGCATTGGAATTTACGGCACAAACCAGCAGGGCGGAAGAAGCCTATCAGAAAGTAATACAGGTGCATCATTCCCTTGAAGCCATGTATTATTATGGATTGCTGCTAAAAAAACAAGGCAGAGTGGCAGAGGCAAAAGCACAGTTTGAACATACCCGCGCAGAAATAGACCTGCATCCGAGATATATCCGCCGTACTATCCGTAAATGGGTATGGCTTTCCCGGAAAGAGTTGGCAGGGATGTAGAAACAGCTTTTAGCTATTAGCTATTAGCTTTTAGAAAATGCAGCGAAGATGAATGTATGATGATCTTCGCTGCATTTTCTAAAAGCTAATAGCTAAAAGCTAAAAGCTAAAAGCTAACAGCTAACAGCTGCCTCAAAGTACATAGTAGGCTGGTGTTTTCACCGGCTCTTCCGGTGTACTATATTGCTCGTGCAACATCTGCCGGAGATCTCTTTCAATATTCCGGGCAATCGTCGTTACCGGTGTATCTGTAGGTTTGTTTTCAAACGGATCCTGCAGATTGATCGCCATTTTTTCGATCAGCAGGAATGATGAGGCAATGGCTACCACTAATGGTATTTCCATAAAGCCCAACACATCTATTAAGGCAAACGGCAATAACAGTATAAAGAAGATAACGGTGAAATGGGTGTACAAGCTGTAGGTAGCAGGAAATACGGTGTTCTTAATACGTTCACATTTACCCATGGCATCGCAAAGGCGGGAGAGTGTCTGATCCAGCGCTATTTGCTGATACTGATTAATCCAACCCTGTTCCAATGCATATTTCAGGTCTTTTCCATGTAAGAGCAACAAGGCAGCGGGTACGTTATCATACTTCATCACATAGCTAAGTTCCCGTCTTGATAATAATCTGTCTACACCTTTGAGCGGATCTGTCTTTCGAAGCGATTGTCCCAAACTATAGCACCATGCTGCCTGTCGCTTTACAAAGCGTTCCTGGAAAGCGGTCAGGTCTTCCGACTGATAAGTTGCATCCATCAAGCTTAAAACCTGTCTTGTCAGTGAACGCGAATCATTTACAATGGCCCCCCATATTGTTCTGGCTTCCCACCAGCGGTCATATGCCTGATTGGAACGGAACGCAAGGAGCAGAGAAAGTACCGTGCCCAACACCATAGGCACGGATATAGGAATCACCAGGTTGGTGAAATCATATTGGTAATAAAGGATGTTAATCGTCAGTGTATAGATGGTCACCAACAGAATTTCAAACCTGATTTTACCAAATACATATTTTAAGGGGATATTTTCTTTCAGTAGCATAAAATTGCTTTTATTCTGTGGCCAGCAGGAGTGCTGATATGGTGGATTTGTCCGATACGAACTTCCGGCGTTGCAGCTGTATCTTCATCTTTGGATAATTACATTTGCTGATCAGCTTTTCGGGATTATAACTTCTTTTGGAAGGAGAATTATATTCGTGGTCGGCTGGCTGAATGATCAGGTCTATATTCTGTGCCAGCAGGAAGTTCCGTAATGCTGCACGGGTATCGCCATGGAAAAATTCAATCTTCAGCTGGTTAATGGCCGTGGAGTATTTATTACGGATAATTTCACAACCATCCTGGAAGTCGTTCGAAATCAGTTCCAGATGCCGGCTGTTACGGGTATACGTAATCAGGTCAAATAATGAGTCGGGCATCTGCAGCGCATGCATCAATATAATGTTAACCGGCTCGTACGGATGTTGTGCTACAATGCTATGCACATAACTGAGAGAGCGAAGAGAAAAATCTGTTGGTATGAGTATATTTTTCATGTCTGGTATCTTTTATAACAACAAAATTATTGCTGTGAAATAAGTAACCAGTAAGAGCGGCGTTAAAAGGTGGTAAGAATGTGGTAAGAATTTGGTAAGAATAGCAGGCCCTACAGCGGTAATTCAACCCTGATCTCGGTTCCGTGGTTTACCTGGCTATTTACAATGATATCTCCTTTATGCATCCGGATAATATTCATGGCCAGCGGCAGGCCTATACCATAGCCCTTAAACCGGGAGGTATTGGAGGCGCGGAAAAAGGGGGAGAAGATGTATGGCAGGTCTTCCGGAGGAATGCCAATGCCCTGATCTTTGACAATGATGATGTTTTTCTTAGCGGTAGCCGCCAGCGCAATGGATACCGGCTGATTGTTGGAGTATTTAATGGCATTGATCACAATGTTACTGAGTGCCAGCTCCAGCAGTTGCTCGTTGCCGGGGATCAGCAGTTTATCTTCTTCTTCCGGAAAAAGACTATAATCTATTTCTACCTGGTTACCGGGATGGAGTTTATCGATGGTATGTTTTACTGTAAACAACAGTTCATCGCTGCGTATCTGGCTCCAGTCCTGCTTTTTGCCATCAAAACCGGTTTGTGCCAGGTGGAGCAGACTTTTGGTAATATGTTCCAGTCTGCCTGCTTCATGGAGAATATTTTCCAGCGAATAGATATATTTTTCTGATGTTCTTTCTTTGTTGAGGGCCAGCTCTGCTTCGCCTATAATGGCGGTGAGAGGGGTGCTCAGCTCATGAGAGGCATTGCTGACGAAGTTATTCTGTGTTTCGAAGGCCGTTTCCAGCCGGTCCAGCATATTATTAAAGGTGCCAGCCAGGTCGTTGATTTCATCGCCGCTGTTATCTACGTTTAGCCGTAGGTGTAAGTTGCGGGAGCTGATACTTTTCACCTGCAGCATCATATGCCGGATGGGCTTCAGGATATATTTGGAGAAGAAAATACCCGCCGCCACCAGGATAACGCTGGAGGCAACGGAGCAGATGATCAATATTTTGCGCAGCCATCCCAGGTATTCCACACTGTACTGATTAATGGCCGATACAATAACGATATATAAGCCCTGTTTGCTTTTGTACAATACGCCTTCATAGAAGCGGTCGCCTTCCCGGAAAGTAGCCTTGTTTTCGCGTTGTATCTGCTCGTAGAAGCTATGGGGCAGCGTGAGCTGTTCGTCTTTATGTACGGTGCCATCGGCGCCTACCTGCAGGAAATATTCTTTTTCTGAAGGTAATTTTTCCAGGTGTTCTTCCCGTATTTCATTATAGATAACAGAGTCGGATTCGTAATAGGGAAGGGTGGCTTTGGCAGTAAGATAGGCGCGTATTTCCAGCCGTTTATAGAAATCCTCGAAAGAGTGCTGGTTGGCAAAATAGTATACCAGTATACTCATGGTGAGGATTGTAGAAATGGTTAAACCTGCAAATACCAGTAATATCTTAGTGCGTATCTTCATCAGCTTTATTTTCCCGGATCATGTAACCCAGTCCTACCACTGTATGTATCAGTTCTGCAGGGTGGTGTTTATTAATTTTTTTCCGGAGATAGTTAATATATACATCCACTACTTTGGTGTTCATATTAAATTCGATGCCCCATACCTGTTCCAGTATTTCCAGCCTGGACAGCACTTTCCTCGGATTTTTCAGCAGGAATTCCAGCAGCCGGTATTCTGTGGCGGTAAGAGAAATGTTTTTTCCCTGTCTGCTGGCGGATTTGGTGTCCATATTCAGCTCCAGGTCTGCCAGGGAAAGTACGGCGGCTGAGGTAACGGGAACGGGTATATCGATATTGCTTTTTCTCCGGAGCAGGCTACGGATACGGGCTTCCAGCTCCTGTAGTTTAAATGGCTTTATCAGGTAGTCGTCGGCGCCGCTATCGAGTCCCATCACAATATTTTCTGTGGTACCCAGTGCGGTGAGCATGAGTATGGGCACCTCCAGCTTCGCCCCACGCAGGGATCTACATACTTCTATGCCATTGATGCCCGGGAGCATTACGTCCAGGATAATCAGTCTGAATGAAGGGTTGTTGAGTGCCATTTGCAGTCCGCTGCTACCATCCGGGGCTACGCTTACCTCATAGCCGGCTTCGGAAAGGCCACGGGTAATAACAGATACTACAGCAGGTTCATCT
>NZ_DATCVJ010000579.1:0-7182 GCF_036566945.1 Chitinophaga sp.
TTACTTTATGAAGCACTCATATATTACTTGTATACTATTACTGCTGCTCACCTTATATAGTTGTAAGCCGGGGGATTTTGGAGATATCAACACCAATCCCAACATGCCTAAGAAACCTTATACTGGTTACCTGATCACCAATATTATCCGTGATATGGCGGCTACTATTGGCGGCAGCAGTGGTACTCCTATCAGGGAGGCGCCGTTGTATGCCCAACACCTGTCGGAGATGACTTACCAACGCGAAGGTGTATACGTAAAAGGCAACTGGGACTTTGGTTATTACCAGGGCGCCCTGAATGATTTGCAGGTAGTGATCACCACGAATAGCGACCCGGCAAAAAAACTGGAGGCCAGTTCCTTTGGCTCCAATGCCAATCAGCTGGCAGTGGCCCGTATTATCAGGGCTTATTTCTTTCTGCATCTGACAGACCGCTGGGGCGATGTGCCTTATAAGGATGCACTGAAAGGCAATGACAACCTGATACCCGCCTATGATAAACAGTCCGATATTTATAATGACCTGTTTAAAGAGCTGAAGGAAGCGGCAGCGCAATTTGATGGGGGCGTAAATGTAAAAGGAGATATCCTGTTTGGCGGTGATCCGGCTAAATGGAAAAAGTTTGCCAATACCCTGCGCCTGGTGATGGCGTTGCGGCTCTCTAAAATTGATGCCGTAAAAGGAAAAACGGAATTTAATGCAGCACTCGCGGATGGGGTGATCCTGGATAACAAAGATAACGTGGTATATAATTATCTCCAGGGAGATCAGAACAATGAAAATTACTGGTCCTTCAGCTGGCGGGTGGATAATAATCCTTACGCTTTGTCTGCCACGCTGGTGAATAACCTGCAGGCGAATAATGATCCGCGGTTACCCAAATTTGCCGACAAAGCGGGGGATGGATTATATCACGGACAGACCTATGGTGTGATCAACACCAATTTTTCTTCTATGTCGTTGTTGGGGGCGGGCATGCGTAAGCCGGAATCGCCGGTTTACTTTTATACGGCCGCCGAGGTACAATTTGCGCTGGCAGAAGCGGTGAAGTTGACCTGGATCACGGGTACCGATGCAGATGCAGAGGCTTATTACCTGGCAGGCATCAAAGCATCGATGCAGCAGTTTGGGGTATATACCGATGCTGCCTATGCCGCATGTATAGCATCGCCGGGTGTGGTGTATAGTCCGGCTAAAGCATTGGAGTTGATTGGTACACAAAAGTGGGTGGCACTTTTTCTCAATGGCTGGGAAGCGTGGCATGAGTGGAGGAGAACCGGGTTCCCGAAATTGCTGCCGCCGACCAACGCGCAAACCCGCGACGGACAAATACCCCGCAGGCATGGCTACCCTTCCCGGGAGGCGTTGCTGAACAAACAACATTACGACGAGGCGGTACAACGTATCGGCGGACCTGATGATCTGGCGAGCCGGGTATGGTGGGATAGCTATTAGCTGTTAGGGAAAATGCAGCGGAGTTGGGGTTTACAGGGCTGAGTCGAAAGTCCGTTCACGGAAGTTAAAAGTAATTGAGCGGTCGTTTTACGACCGCTCAATTATTTTTTGCTATATGCATTTAGCAAAAATACAGTGAGGATAGGTGTTTACGCGCTTTTCTCCGCTGCATTTTCTCTAACAGCTAATAGCTAATAGCTAAAAGCTAAAAGATTATTACTAATTTTCGGTATTCACCCACTTTTTAATATGCGCGAACAAATGCTGAGTGATGGCGATTTATTACAGCTGGTAAAGGGAGACGATACGGCTGCTTTTGAATCGATTTATGATAAATATTGGCAGGCCCTTTATTTAAAGGCTTGTCAGCGCGTGGATAAAGATGAGGCCAAAGATATGGTGCAGGAAGTGATGATTACCTTATGGAGAAGAAGAAATGACATCTCTGTTATGCAGGAGGGGGACCTGGGGCGGTATCTCTTTACCGCTATCCGCTACCGGGTGATCAGTCATTATGCTTTTAGTGCGGCCGAAATTAAGAAAGCTGGTTTTTTTGATAGTTTCGATGAGCAAATTACCGTTAATACACTGGAAACTAAAGAGCTGCAGGCTCGTATCGACAAAGAGATAGGCCGGCTGCCGGCCAGAATGCAACAGATATTTCGCCTGAGCCGCGAAGATGATTATACCATTGCCGACATTGCGAACACACTTAATATTTCAGAGCAAACCGTGAAGAACCAGTTGACAGATGCCTTAAAAAGATTGCGCATTTCTCTTAAAGCCTCTTCTACAGGGGAATGGACATTGGTACTGGGATACCTGTTCTTCTATTTACATAATAATAAATAGCCCGTACAACCAGCGGCCTAATCTGTTATTATCCATCTCCCATTTTAAACAGTAATACTCCTGCCACAGGAGCAGGAATGTATTGCCAATACAACCGCTTCTCCCGGAGGCGAAATTATTTTCATTTTTTTTTTATGCGGACTAGTACCGAACCTAATTTTTTCAGATAAGTAATAAAATCGCGCACAGTGGAAGTCAGCAAAATCAGGGAACGCTTTAAAAAGTATCTGTTGGGTCATTCCTCCGGGAACGACCAGCAGGTGATCGATCGTTGGTATCAGTCGTTCGATGATACCGTACTCCCGGAAATGGATGAAGCAGAAGAGGCCCGCGTAAAACAGGAAATCTGGCTGGGCATCCAACCCCAAATTTCAGTAGCTAAAACGTTTTATCTCAGGCCCCGCCGCCTGATAAAGATCGCCGCTGCTGTATTGCTGCTGGCAGGAGCCGGCGCCGCATGGTGGATGGTGCACCATCCTCATGTTAACCCCATTTATACCACCTATACCACCCGCAACGGAGAAAGGATTGTACTTCACCTGAGTGATGGATCTACCATAGCCTTAAATGCTGGTTCCACCATCCGTATACCGGACGATTTATCGAAAACAAGAAAGCTGGAACTGGTAGACGGAGAAGTATTCTTTGACGTACATACCAACCCCAATGTACCCTTCATCGTAGAAAGTGGTCCCCTCCGCACCACCGTACTGGGCACGGCTTTCAACATCGCGGCCTACAAAGACGTGCACACCCTCAGCATAGGCGTGATGTCCGGTAAAGTAAGCGTTGCCGGAAATGGAAAAAACAGGCAGTTGCTGGAACGCGACCAGGAACTGGTATATAATAAGGACAACGGAGCTATGAAAGTGATCCCGGTAGATGAAAGTTTACCCGGATGGAAAGAAGGCCGCCTGATATTTAATGATGTATCCTTTAATGATATGGCCGTGCTGATGGAAAAGAATTTTGGGATCGTGATTACCACCACCGAAGAACATGTAAGAACAACCAGGTATACCACGGAATTGCCAACAGGAATGGACCCGCAGAAAGCCGCGCAGGTGCTGGCTGCCATCCATCATCTGCAGGTGCGATCGATAGATAAACACACCGTTATTTACGAATAATAAACAATGTATCACCAAAGCTAATCGCTTACAAACACGAAGTACGAATGCCACGTAAATGGAACCTTTCATTAATGTTAACAATTAATGCCTAACCACGTATGAAACAAATTGTAGAAAATTGTAAAAAACGATTGCTGATAATCGTTTTAATCCTGACCTGTGCCCCTGCCTATGCGGGCCAGGGACAAATACTGCAGGAAACCAGCGTAACGATTGCGTTGAAAAGCGGCAGCCTGGAATCCGCGCTGAAAGAGCTGCATCGCCGCACTAAAATTACCTTTGCCTACGACCGGCAGTTAATCAGTGCCTACAAAGTAGATCGTTACTCTTTCTCCAACGAAAGACTGGCCAATGTGCTGGAAAAAATATTGCAGCATAAAGCGCTCGGATTTGCCGAGGTGAATGATATTGTAGTAATCAGTAAACTCACTACGTCCGCTACCACCGCCCGGCAGGATGCTGTTGTTTCCGGTGTGATCCGCGATGAAAACGGAAAACCCTTACCCGGTGTAAGCGTAGCCGTGAGAGGACAAAGTACCATGACCACCACCGACCTGGAAGGCCGGTATAAGATCATTGTGAAATCTGCCGCAGATGTGTTGTCGTTCAGCTTCATCGGTTATGAAACCGTAGAAATGCCGGTAGGCAGCCAATCGGCCATAAACGTGCAACTGAAACTGGCCAGCAAATCACTCGGTGAAGTAGCCGTGGTAGGTTTTGGTACCCAGCGAAAAGTGAGCCTGGTAGGCGCACAGTCTACCATCAAGCCCGCTGAATTTAAACAACCCGCATCAGACATTTCCACCATGCTGGCAGGACGTATCTCCGGTGTTATTGGTGTACAACGTTCCGGTGAACCCGGCAAGAGCGCTGCCGATATCTGGATCCGCGGTATTGCTACTTTTGGTAATGGTAACAAAGCTACGCCACTGGTATTGGTCGATGGTGTGGAAAGAGCCATTAATAATATTTCTCCGGAAGACATTGAATCTTTCACCATTTTAAAAGACGCCGCAGGAACAGCCGTATATGGTGTGCGTGGAGCCAATGGCGTAATTTTGCTGAAAACAAAAACCGGTAAAGTAGGTAAACCACAAATCTATTTTGATTACAATGAAGGCGTAAATTCATTTACCAAAAGACCGGAAATGCTGGATGGCGTTACCTATATGAACCTGGCCAATGAAGCCGCCACTACGCGTAATCAAAACCCGATTTATACCCAGGAAAAAATTGATAAAACAAAAGCCGGCCAGGATCCATTGTTGTACCCCGACGTAAACTGGATGGATGCTGTATTCAATAAATATGGTCATACCCGCAGTGCCAACCTGAACGCCAGCGGCGGTGTGGAAAATGCTCAATACTATGTATCCCTCGGCTATTTCAACGAAAGCGGTTTCCTGAAAACAGACGACCTGGCGAAGTATAATTCTTCCCTGAAATACAACCGCTACAATTTTACCTCTAACCTGAATCTGAAGGTGACTAAAACCACCAAGCTCGATGTAGGCTTACAGGGATACTTCTCCAATGGCAATTATCCGGGTGTAGCCAGTCATGATATTTTCCAGAGTGCCATGGATGCCTCGCCGGTAGCATATCCTATTATGTATCCGGGCAACCTGGTACCTGGCCAATCTGCCAACGGTGGTTTCCGTAATCCTTATGCCGACCTTACCCGCAGAGGATACCGCAATGAATTTAAGAACCAGCTGTATTCCAATATCAGGGCTACACAGGATCTGAAAGTGATTACGCCCGGATTATCTGCTACCGCCATGTTTGCCTTTGATGTGTACAACCAGAACTTTATTGTACGGTCAAAAAGAGAAGATACCTATTACCCGGATATGAATAATCCTTATAAAGCAGATGGTTCACTTAACCTGGTGAAAACCTATACCGGCGATGATTACCTGGGATTTGATAAATCAGATGGTGATCGTCAGACAACCCGGCAGTTTTACACAGAAGCCGCTATTAACTACGACCGTGGCTTTGGGAAGCATCATGTAACAGGACTGGGTTTATTTTATACGAGTGATAAGAGCAATACATTGGCCGGCGATTTTATTGGTTCTATTCCGGAACGCTACCTGGGCCTGGCGGGTAAAGTGGCTTACTCTTATGATGACCGCTACTTTACAGAGTTTAATTTCGGTTATAATGGTTCTGAATTATTTGCGCCACAAAACCGTTTTGGTTTCTTCCCTGCCATTGGTTTGGCCTGGGTAATATCCAACGAAAACTTTTTTGCACCATTGAAGAATGCCGTTTCTTTCCTGAAATTCCGTTACTCCAATGGTAACACCGGTTTAGGTAGTGCTGCAGAACGATTCCTGTACATCACCAATCTGAATTCGGATGATAACAGGTATAAATATGGAACCGGTTTCGTAGACAATGGCGCCGGTATCAGCATTAATCGTTATGCTACTGATGTGCGCTGGTCTGTATCCAACAAGCAGGATCTGGGCGTGGAGCTGGTAACACTGGGAGATCGTTTGAGAATTAATGTAGATGTATTTAAAGAACATCGTTCCGGTATCTTCCTGCAACGCGCTTCCAATGTGTCTTTCATGGGACTGGAGAATCAGCAGTATGGTAATCTTGGCATCGTGGATAACAAAGGACTGGATGCGAATCTTGAATACCGGATGAAAATTGGACAGGTAGATGTAAACCTGCGTGGTAATATTACCTGGAATAAAGATAAGCTGATAGAAGATGACCGTCCGCCACAGCTGTATCCATGGATGGAGCACCGCGGCAATAATGTGAATGCACGCTATGGGTATATCGCAGAAGGGTTGTTTGTTGATCAGGGAGATATAGACAAAAGCGCTGTACCGGGTGATCGGTCACAGGTAAAACCCGGCGACATTAAGTACAAGGATTTGAATAGTGATGGGCTGATCAACTCGGCTGATATCACAAAAATTGGTCGTGGTGATGTACCGGCCATGGTATATGGTTTTGGGATGGACCTGGCTTATAAAGGATTCAGTTTTGGTTTCTTGTTCCAGGGTGTGTCCAATGCGGATCGCCTGTTGGCAGGTAGCGCTATTATTCCTTTCAACGGCGGCGGCGGGGTAACCAATGCCTACACGATTGCGACCGATCGCTGGACAGAAGATAACCCAAGACAGGATGCATTTTATCCAAGACTGGCCTATGGTGAAGCGGAAAATAAAAACAATACGCAAGCCAGCAGCTGGTGGGTAAAAGATGTGAGCTTCATCCGCCTGAAACAGGTACAGCTGGCCTATAACCTGCCTGCACACCTGTTACAGCGTATTGGTATCCGCAATTCTTCCATCTATCTGCAGGGAATCAACCTGCTTACTTTCAGCCAATTTAAGTTATGGGATCCGGAGCTGAATACAGATAACGGGTCTTCTTATCCAAGTGTAAAGACCATCTCACTGGGAGCTAACTTAAGGTTTTAATCAAACAAGCAACTGATCATGAAAAAGCTATTATATATTTTCCTGGCCGTAGGGTTATTATCTTCCTGTAAGAAATTCCTGAGCCAGGTGCCGGACGACCGGTTAACAGTGGACGAAACATTCAGGACCTGGTCTACCGCACAACGATTCCTGGATAATGTATACAGCAGAATTCCGGATGAATTCGGACAACGTAATCCCGGCGATGAAACTAACCGTGGACTATGGACTGGTGGCTGCGATGAAGCGGATTATGTTTGGGGATTTGTACAGTCGAATGATGTAAATA
>NZ_DATCVJ010000580.1:0-5266 GCF_036566945.1 Chitinophaga sp.
TATTGCAGGCGGAAATAAGGGCACGACTACAGATGAAAATGGTCAGTTCCATCTGGAAACGCCTTCTTCAGCAACATTGATCTGTTCCTTCATAGGTTATGAAGAACAAAAAGTGCAGGTAAATAATAATACGCACTTCAACATTGTACTGAAAGACGATTCCAAAGGATTGAATGAAGTGGTGGTAGTTGCTTATGCGGTGCAAACAAGAAGTTCTTTGACAGGATCAGCTACTATGGTAAATGCTTCATTGTATGATAAAGCACCCCGTAGCAGCTTCCAGGAAAGCTTACAAGGCAATGTAACCGGCTTACAATCTACCAACGGCTCCGGTCAACCCGGCTCCGTACCGAGTATTCATATTCGTGGTATTGGATCCATTACGGCAGGTAGCTCACCACTTTATGTGGTAGACGGCGTGCCCGTAGTAACGGATAATCTTACAGATTACAATGTTAATTCCCTGGCAGGAATCAACAGCGCAGATATCGCCTCTATCTCCATTTTAAAAGATGCCGCATCTGCCTCGATCTATGGCTCCCGCGCTGCCAACGGGGTAATTTTAATTACCACCAAAACCGGCAGTCAGGGCAGAACAAAAATCAGCGCCTCCATTCAAAGAGGTAGCAACCAACTGACGATTCCGCAAGCCAACTATCCGCTCAATACTAAAGAGATGATGGAACTATTGCGGGAAGGTTGGACCAACAAGGCAGATGGCACAGGAGAAGCTGGCTTCCAGCAGGAAATCCGCGCACGTGGCGTGGATACCACAGTAAATACCAACTGGATCGACGTGTTGACCCGCCATGGAAGCTATACACAGGCGAATTTATCTGCCGCAGGCGGAAGTAATAAAACAAAATTCTATGTCTCCGGAGGGTTATATGATTCCAAATCAGCCCTGAAAGGAGTGGACTATAAACGTATGACAGGTAAGCTGAATCTGAGTAACCAGGCCACCAACCGTTTATCGTTTGATGTAAACCTGTCTTTATCCTACCAGCGTGCAAACGCAGTAGCCGATATGGGACTCATGGCAAACCCTGTACGTTCACTAGTCCGGATACAGCCCTGGCTGAAGGTTTACAACAATGATGGTAGCTACGATTTTAGTTATAACAATAGTTTTAACCCGGTAGCTATAATGGATGGGAACTCCCGGACAGGCAGCACGTATGGCCTGCTGGGAGGCGCCGCCGCCAAATACGCATTTACTGATTTTCTCTCTTTTGAAACAAAAATCAGCCTTGACCTCAACTATGCCCGCAGCAATTTATTTTTTGCACCGGGCTTCGCTGACGGCAGAAATACCAATGGCTGGGTATCGGTAAATAATAGTTTATGGAACAACTGGGTATCTACTAATATCCTGCGGTTCAACAGACGTTGGGGCTATCACGGCATCAATACTTTCATCGGTTATGAAGCACAGAAAACTACCAATACCGGCAACGCGTCAGAAGCATCTAACCTGCTTCCAGGAATGGAATCGCTGTCAGATGCCTCCAAACCCGAAACCGTTAAGTCTGTGTCTAATGCCAATTCCCTGACCGGCGTATTTCTGAATAACAGTTACGATTACAAACAAAAATATTATCTCACTGCTTCTATCAGGAGAGACGCCTCTTCCCGGTTTGGCAGTCAGAAAAGAAGTGCCGCATTTTGGTCACTCGGAACGGCCTGGAATATTTACAGGGAACCATTCCTACAAAATGTATCAGGTATCAACGAATTAAAGATAAGAGCCAGCTATGGCAGCAACGGAAACCAGGCTATTGATAATTATGCAGCTTTATCGCTGTATAGTCCCGGAAATGATTACAATGGGAAACCGGGGTACGTGCTCACGCAATACCCCAATTCCTTTCTTACCTGGGAACAGAACAGGCCATTCAATATAGGACTCGATTTCGCCCTATTGAAAAATCGCCTGTCTGGTACCATCGAATATTATAACAGAACCACTTCCCGGTTGCTGTTAAATGTACCGGTATCTTCTTCTAATGGTATTACTACTGTTTTCAGGAATAACGGAGAGATGAAAAACAGCGGAATGGAAATCGCACTTTCTTCCCGCAATATCATCGCTAAAAATGAAAACGAATTTTCATGGCGTACGGATGCAAATTTCTCTACGCTGAAAAATACTATCACCCGGTTAGATAATCAGATTACCTATCTCAACTACAGAAGAGAAGTAGGAAAAGACTTCTACCAGTTTTACACTGTCGGATTTGCAGGAGCTGATCCGCAAACAGGTGTAGCCCTTTGGTACACAGATGCGTCAAAAACGGCTACCACTAAGTCTTATGGCGAAGCGCAACGATTTTACCAGGGAAGTGCCTTACCTAAATTTTATGGCGGCATCACCAACTATTTTAGCTATAAAGGTTTTGATCTGAGCTTTCAGTTCTTCTATAACTGGGGCAATAAAGTATTCGATAACTGGGGACCTTTCACCGAATCAGACGGTAGCGGCGGTTTTGGCAGTGGCGCAAAAATGTCGCGTCTCACTTACGAAAACCGCTGGCAACATCCCGGTGATATCACCTCCGTTCCCAAAGTGGTATACGGCGGTACTCAGTCCGGCCTTAGCAACCAGGTATCGTCCCGCTTCCTCTACGATGGCAGCTTTATACGCCTGAGAGATGTGATGCTGGCCTACAGCCTGCCACAAACCTGGCTGAAAAAAGCCAGTATCAACGACGTGAAAGTATATGTACGCGGTAATAATTTATGGACATATGTAAAAGATAGACGCCTCACGATGGACCCGGAAGTACCGGTAACAGGAGACTATGATCAACGACCGCCGGTATTCAAAACATTTTTGGTAGGACTGGATGTAAATTTTTAAGATAGTCATGCGAAAGAAATATACATATGGTTTCATGATACTGCTGGCAGGTTTGTTAAGTGCCTGTAGCAAAGACTTTCTGGAATTAAAGCCGGACCAGTCTACCGAAACAGATAAGGCTATCAGAGACCTGCCTGGTTTACGGGCAGCGATCAGCGGTGTATATTCATTGATGCAGAATGCAAATTACTATGGCAGAACGCTGCCACTGCTCCCGGATCTGAGAGCAGACAATAGTTTTATCAGTGTGATCAACACCAATCGTTATCGCAACCAGGACCAGTACATTGTGACGGCCAATGATGTGTATACTACGGATTCGTGGAACGCATTATACAGTGTGGTAGCCAATGCTAATATGGTCATTACAAAAGGACCTGCTATTACGCTGCTACCATCGGTCACAGATAGTATCGAAGCAAAACAGATAGTGGCAGAAGCATATGCAGTAAGGGCACAGGTATTTTTTGATCTGTCCCGTATGTATGCGCAGCCTTATAATTTTACAGCAGATGCCTCGCATATGGGTATCCCCGTTGTTACAGTCACGGATATAAACGCTGTTCAGTCGCCTTCCCGCAGCAGTATGAAAGATACTTATGCGCAGATCATCAACGACCTGACCACAGCGATCCGGCAATTTGAAGAAAGTAAGAGTACAAGTTTTACCTCCGGAAGAATCAATGCTTATTCGGCTAAGGCGCTGCTGGCAAGAGTGTTACTATATAAGGAAGACTGGTTAGGCGCGGCCACACAGGCCGATGCGGTGATCAAAAGCAATAAGTATGTGCTGCTCACCGGTGATAAACTGGTCAGCGATTTTAAAATAACCGGCAACAGCGAAACGATTTTTGAGATCATCAATACCCCGGTAGATAACGCCGGCACCGATGGATTAGGGTATATGTTCAACCAGGACGGCTACGGCGATGTACTGGCTACAAATAATGTATTTAATATCTATGCCGCCGGCGATGTACGACGGAATTTTCTGCAGAAAAGTAAACGGGCAGGGAATGGCGGAGAAAATCCCGCCAATGTGATCACGAAATACAGTGACGTCACTACTTTCTCAGAAGGCATTAAAGTGATGCGGCTGGCAGAATTGTACCTGATCCGTGCGGAAGCATTGGCTCACCTTGAAAAAGCTCCGGAAGCGCAGGCTGACCTGAATGTAGTGGCACAACGTGCCGATCGCAATGCCTTACCGGTAACCGCTACCGGGCAAGCACTCCTGGACGCTGTTCAGTTGGAAAGACGTAAGGAACTCGCTTTTGAAGGACATCGCTTATTTGATTTGATACGAACTAAACAGTCATTCACCAAATATCTGGCGAGTGATAAAACGATACAGGTGGCCTGGCCCAGTACTAAAGTGATACTGCCCATCCCACAACGAGAACTGGATGCTAACCCCAATATACGCAACCAGCAGAACGAAGGGTACAAATAAATCTAAACCGCCTTTGTTAATAATTGGTTTTTGCTTTAAGCTGGTTGGTTTTTGCTTATGAAGAGATAAAGTCCCGGTGGTCCAACCGGGACTTTTATTTTTTGTCTTTGTCCAGGATTATACTTGATTTAGATGATTTAGATGATTTAGATGATTTTTAGGATTTTTATTTTTTGATTATAAAGATTAAAAGATTGTAGCAGCGAATAACGTCATTCGCTGGTATCTCCTGCCATCTTTTTTAAATCCTGTAAAAATAAAATCCTAAAAATCATCTAAATCAAGTATAATCCTGGACAAAGACAAAATTCGCTCACCACTCAACCAATTTATCCTTTCCTCCCACCAATTAATTATTACTTTTGGCAATCTGTAAATTCACGTACTTCCAAATGTTTATAAGACGTTACACCGCCCTGGTTATAATTTTACTGACAGCAATGGGTTTGCCTGCTATGGCACAACCTTCTCCTGTATGGAATGCTGCTGACATTAAACTGCAACTGAAAAAGCTCGATACGCTGGGAAGCGTATTGTATATTGCCGCCCATCCCGATGACGAAAATACCCGTCTGTTAGGCTACCTGGCAAAAGAGAAATTGTACCGCACCGGCTACCTGTCACTGACCCGTGGCGACGGCGGACAAAACCTCGTAGGGAATGAACAGTCCGAATTGCTCGGATTAATCCGTACCCAGGAACTGCTGGCAGCACGTCGTATCGATGGCGCTGAACAGTTCTTTACCCGCGCACAGGACTTTGGCTTCTCCAAAAATCCCCAGGAAACATTTACCATCTGGGACCGGGAAAAGATTTTGGGAGATGTGGTATATATGATCCGTAAATTTCAACCGGATGTGATCATCTGCCGTTTCCCGGCGGATAGTCGCGCCGGGCACGGTCATCATACCGCCTCCGCTATGCTGGCTGAAGAAGCATACACCGCCGCGGCA
>NZ_DATCVJ010000581.1:0-24609 GCF_036566945.1 Chitinophaga sp.
AGCTTATAGTGGAATTTAACTGGCTATGATAAATCATGTCCAGGCAAAGAGTATAACACATCATGTTCACAAAGGAGATCATCGCATTGACTTCATTGTTAGGCGGTTGCTTAGTTCGATTAGTCATTTCAAAATCATTAATGATTAAATCGAAAGCCTCATAGTAAGTTTGACGAATATTCCCTTCTATGCCCATTAATGTTTCAATATCCGGGGTCAATAAAACCCGTGCAGCAAGCGCTTCTATCTTCTCAATTTGTGAGGAGGTATTCTTATCCCGATTGTTATAATAACGTAAGTTCTTCACCATATTAAACGCAGCCCCTTCGATAAATTTCTGTGCAATAGGCAGCCGTTTTCTTAGCTTAGAATATGCCTCCACCTGTGCAATCAATACTTTTCCGCTAAGCAAATAATCCTTGGGCATAAAGCTTCCGGTGTAGTGTTCATAATGATCAAAAAAATGAACACTTATTTGCTCTTTTCCCAAAAAATTGTACAACGCGCTATTGGCGTCTAAGGCGCCAATAGTATATAAATTATCAACCCCCTCTACCGGAATAAATCTGGGGGTGCCCTCCGTACCGGATTCATCTATCGGGGTAAACTTCAAGGTATTATCCTTACGGCTCATCCTACCGGGATTGAAGAGATAGTAACTCTTTTTCATATCTCATCTATATAACAAAGATCATAGTAAGAACAGTTCTTGCATATCTTGGCATTTATTTTCGGCGGACATTCTTCCACTTCCTGTAACAACAAAATTTTCTTTACGATTAACTCCAAATAGATTTCGTCAGCATCGGACAGCTTCAAGATTTTTGTCTCTCTTATTTTTGGATACTCCAATACGGCACGAACATCTGAAACATCATTAAGTTTCAATAACCAGACATAATACTTCAACTGCCATTCATGAGCCTCCTCCATTTTATCACTCCGCTTTACTTCATGGATTGTCTTCTCCTTTACATCATAAAAATCAATTTTCCCGGAGAGTAATATCCCATCATCTGTCGTTGCAGACAAATCTATTTCTGTATACTTATCAGCTCTTTGAGGATAGCTTATTTCGTGAAGCAATTTTCCATCATATACAACATCAGAAGTATGCTCCATATTTACGCCATTCGCAAAGAGCCAAAGTTTGCGATGACAAACATGATAATAATTAATATAGGTTGCCGTCAGTTGCATGATAGGCTACACTGTCTTAAGTTGGTTCTCATAATCAAAAGCATTCATCATTTCAATCAATCTCTCTTCCGCTTTTGCCAACGCATCTGCGCTCTCATTTACCGTAACAATATAACCAGCACATGGCAACGTAATAAACAGCTCCGCTCCCGCCGTCTCATCAATAATAGGTTTTGCTTTCGCTTTATCTCCGTCATCAAAGAGTTTAGCCCTTATCGCCCCTGTCAAAGAATTGGCATTGGTACTAATGGCTACGGCAAGTGTTTCCAGCAAACTGAAGGTACGTGCCTGGTTGGAGGTAATTCTCCAGTTCAACAAGGCATGAGCCAAAGCCGGAATTACTTTTTCTCTTTCTTTTTTAGGCATGATAAGGCATTTGCCAAATGTATTCTCTCCTTCAATCCAGCCTTTCGACTTTAATTCATCTATTTTCTCTTTATTGAGTTCCGGCTCATGCTGATTTGTTGATACAGAAAACAATGTCCTTAAATCAATAGCCACATCAAATACGAAAAGGCCGCTGGCTCTTCGATTATCCGGGATCCAGTTACGACGCGGCAATGTCCGGTTATTAGTGGCCAAAAAAGTTTCAATCTCCTCCTCCGTCAATAGTTTTTCACTACCCGCCATTCTCACATTTACCGGATGCCGATCCGGCCGGTTACTTCTGTCAAAGGTCAGGTTCTCTTTTATTGTTCCTGATAACAACGGATGCAATGGACGCATGGCAGAAATCGACAATGGACTACGCCGCTTAACTGTTATGCCATCTCCGGCCCGCATCCATCCTCCTATGAGCTGATCGATGTAATTCGGATCACAGGGAGACCAGGGCTCCTTATTTTCAAGTTGCTTGTCCTTGGTAATATTGTAATTAAATGTTACTGGCGCCATTTGAACGTTTAAATTCGAGGTAAGTTCTTCGAGAATAGAACGCTTTACCTGTTGACCACTGGAATATGCACAATACTGCCCAAATTGACTATCATAATATACCTTCTGACCTTCCTGTACTCCAAAAACCGTGTGCTCCGCATGTTTTAATGCTCTTAAATAGATGTATGGCTTCATATCTTATAAGTTGATTTTATTTACTGATGGATGCAAATTGAAAACGAACCAGCGTGAGAAAATAGGGAACATTATCGTCAGGCATTTCATGGACTAATTTGCCCATTTCTACAAAAGGAATCTTGTCTGCCGCCTCCTCTACCACAACCAGGAGATTGTTAATAAACTGTTTGGTAGTGGTGGAAGACAATACCGTATTTACATGGTTTGTCTTATCCTTCTTGCCCTTTTCGCTACTTAAAGCATACTGATTCAGGGAGATCGCAAACTGATGTGCCTTTTCCCAAAGTTGTTCCTTGTTAAGCATGGCTAATAACCAGATTTGATATGTGTTGAAATTAATAACCTTCTTTTCATCCTGCCTATTATAAATGGGCATCTTACCATTGAGAATAAACTCTCTCAAGCCCTTCGGCTCCATCGCGTTGATACCTATAGCCCCCATCTGGCAGGCCTTTTCAAAACCAAAGGCAGTACCAAACAGGCGCTCTGCCTGATCTCTGCTGGAAGTACCAAAATATTTCTCGTACAAATGTACAGGTCGTTGTATTTGTGGTAATCTAAAGGGAATAAAACCAACAGTAGTATTCGTCTGACCAAGATTATAGACGTATCCCGTCATCTGTGAATCAGGGTAGGTGCTGGATATTCCATACATCAATGCCACCCAGGATTGTGTACTTACTTCCAGTCCACCATCCGTTGTAGCACTAATGCCGCTAAAATTAGCGGTGGGATCATTATTATCATAAACCCGGGGGTTATAACGATGAGTCACCCATTGACCATTCCAGGTATTAATTTGATTTCCCCTTAACTGGATTGTCTTATTAAGATACTCCCTATAGATTTCCCATCCCTGAAAAATATCAAGCAGCAACGAAGGTCTATCAAAAAGAATGGAAAGTCCTCCCTGAATACCCACGCCTAATCCACTTCCAATCCAGGATAAATAAACATCTTCCTCATTCAGTGGAATATTTAAATTGGTCAATTGCCCGGACGTTGTTGCTGTTAAATCGAGCGAAGGAAATCCGATAGCAATACTGGCATCTGCTGCACTATCCGAAACTTTCTCCGTCAGAGTTGCCAGTCGCTCCCGGCGTTCAGCCGGTGATGGCGGCGCTCCTTTTTTTATTCCCTGAACAAAAGGGGAGTTAGTCACCCATTGCATATATTTCTTTTCATCAAAAAAAAGAGGAAAATACTTCTCTATGAAAAAGTTCTTTGCCTGATAAGCACTTCCATGCTTCTCGTTATAGGCTTTTAGGAATATCTTTCCAATATTGACTGCTATCATAGTTTTACGCTTATAAAAAACGGAGGGTTACATCATAAAATTCTGGTTTTGCATACCTGGCTTTAAATCCTTCATCAGCGTGGTATGCTTTGGATGGAATCACAAAGGGCCTTGTACCAACTTTCAATTTATTAAGATCATTGAATGCAATTGCACGATAAGAAACAGGAATTTCCAGCTTAGACTGTTCTGCATAACTGGCCGACTCATAAAAAGCCTGATCCGCCTCATCAATACATGTAACAGTATCAATATCCAGCGCATCAAGTAATGCAGAGTTGGGATGATGCCATAATTCTTTAATCCGCCACTTCCCATTTACAAAAACGGCATCCAAATCAATATCGGTAAATATAATATCTGGATACACCTTATCAATCATCTCCTGCAAGTCCCTTTCCTTCAATAACGCCCCATCGGGTAGCACCTCATAACTTCTTCTTAATACCGCGATGTCATATGGCAAGGCATCTTTATCATTTTCAGGAGGAGCTAAAACATAAACGGGTTTGTAGTGGCCAATCGTTTCTCTATTTCTCTTTCTGTTTATTCTGCCAAATCTTTGTATTAAAGCATCTATAGGCGCTGCTTCTGTAATCATCAAATCGAAACTGATATCTAAACTTACCTCTACCACTTGCGTCGCAACAACAATACATGCATCTTCACTTTCATTAAATACTTCTTTTAACATAGTTTCCAGCTCTGCACGCCTCCCCCGCTTAAACCGGCTATGAATAAGCATTTTCTTTACATTCGGATATTTATCACACAGTTCATTAAATAATTCCTGCGACCGTATAACCCTATTGGAAACAATGAGAATTTTTCTTTTTTCCTTAACTGCATTCCCAATTACGTCTTCTACTTCGGCAAAATCACACTTCTTATAAACAATATGGCGATCAAAAGTGTCCAAAATACTATCTGGTAAAGCTTCTTCGTAAACACTGTTGATTCCGCCCATTATTTGCAGCAGCCGATTATACAGGATTGTTGGCATCGTAGCAGTGCCAATATGAACCCGGCAACCAATCGCACAAAGCATCTCTACTATCTTAAGTACAATCGCCTGCATGGTAGCTGAATAGGTATGTATTTCGTCCAGAATGACATCGCAACTCCTGATATCTGCAATGAGTACTTCAAAACCTTTGGTTCCAAATACAAGAGATGCCATTTGATGCGGGGTAAGCACCTTAACCGAAGCCCCTATATGGCGCTGGAGGATTGTTTCCTCCAGCTTCTTCCCCTCCAGCTTCAAGGCAGAGGAAGCGTGTAATAAATGAACTTGCGCCCCGGTATGCTCCAAATCTTTCTTTATTCTTTCATACATAGCGTTGATGGAGGCCTGAAATGGAAGTGTATAAAAAACTCTTCCTGTACATCGTTTTAATAAGAAATCGGTTTTCCCGGCGCCGGTGGGCGCAGTTAATAATGTATGCCTTCTGGAATCGTCGCCCGCAATAGTAGAAAGCGGAAACAGTTCGCCTTCTCTACTATAAAAACTTAAATCCGGCTTAATAAAAAGTTGGTCTACAATATTAAACACTTCATTATCCATTGCCGAAGCCAGGTGATCTGCCGCCATTAATAAGCCTTTCCAGGGTGAATATCCATAGGTTTTCGCTTCGCAATAGCTTACCACCTCCTCAAAATTCCTTTGTGCATCCGCTAAGGAGACAGGTTTTACATCAAACCCAAAATGTTTCAGTATATCTAATGCATCCGATCCCCATGATTCAAATCCCACTGAGTGTCTTTCAAAACAATCATCCATCGTATCAATCATGTCCAGAATGCCCTTCTCTCCGGCGTCCTTATAAATAGACTTATGATGGGCTACCACCATATCTATAATAGCGTATCTTTCAATTTCGGACGTCAATGAAATAAAAAATAAAGATCCTATTTCATGTCGGTATACGAAACCCGGTGGGCGCCTAAAGCCCTTCACTAAAGTATTTTGAAACTGTCCGCTTGCCTTTCCGATATCATGCAGGATCGCTCCTCTATAGGCTATCTGCGTGTCTACATCCATATTCCGGGCAACCTTTACCGCAATAGCGGCAACATCATGAAGGTGTTGAACTAAGGTTGTTCGACCGTGCCGTTCACCTTTTGCCAACAAATGATCAAATCGCTTCATTAGATGTTTTTTACGGGGTTGCCACTTACGGCTAGCTGCCCATACATCGGCGCTGCATTATCAAAACGATTAAACCCTACAAGGAATGCACCTTCCATTTCACCAAACCTCAACTCAAAACCATCCAAGGCATCAAACTCCGCCTCTTCCATCACAACTACTTCCTGTTCGGGAAATAATATATCTTCATTCCGGCATAGGCAAATATGCTGACCTGCTGCAGCCACGGCATCCACGCGCTCCGGGAACGCCAATTGTAGTACAGGCGCCACCAGGGTACCTCTATCTAAAATGGAACGATTACGCACCATTAAATGTTGCTGTTTCTTGTATTCCCAGCCTCTTGTTTGGGTTACTTCCTGCTGAATACTGACAGAAGAATAAATAAGTTTATGGCGGACAATTTTATGAATCCCTGGTAACAATAGTGTTTCAGGAAATAACTTCTTCTCTATCCCTTCTACAATTGAAGGTGTTAAAAACTGCTGACTGAAAGTTTTACTATCTCTAACAGCTGTCCAGGGTTTAATAAAACCGAACGGACCAGCATATTTAACTATATAATATGTCATATTATGATTTCATTTTAAAGCCCCAAATCCAATACCGGTACTACTTCCAACACCCACCTCCCAAGCAAATGCTATCTGCTCTGGTGTGCCTTCAATCACCACGGGGCATATATTTACCCTGTTTCCAATTTCTTTATAGTAAATAATTTTCGTTCTGGCCATGGGATAGTCGTTCAGAAAACTGACTTTAACCCCTTCGTCAGGCAACCCAGCCTTTCTGAGCTTGGTTCGTAATGTCTCTGTTAATAATATTCCACTTTCTGCTTTATCATAAGTGTAATGTATATCTCGCCCATCTACCATTCTTTTTATAAGGACCGGGCTTCTCACAAACATTGTTTCTCTATTTGAAAAGGCAGGTGTTTCCTGAATAATTACATCTGTAACTGTCAAGCCGAAAGCCAAATATGGGTCCTTCTGAATACCTCTTACAATCTTCCTGATAAAGTCAACGTCATATGCCGATATCTCCATACTTCCACCCCCAGCAAAGGAAATACCTCCCGCTGTTGCCTTCCCGTTTTGCAACCAGGAAAAAGAATACAATGAAGTGGAATTATGCCAATCATTTTCTCCTAACCACTTATGAATGGCACCCGTAAGCTGCGGCTGATAGTTAAACGGTATGGTCTTTTTACTTGAGTCTAGTAGTATGTTTATTCTCATGGAATGATATTAATCAGGGTTACGCTCTCTAAACCTTGGCATTATTAATTTTAACCTTACAATTTTGTTGCTATAAATATAAAAAATAATTATTATAAGTCCAACCCATTTAAGGGAAACATTAAATAATGTTACATTAAGGTATACACTTTACTCCCTCTTAAGGTACTATTCCCCATCAAATAATTACAAAAGATCGTCTTGTCGGGCGCACAAACAAAATACCTCCGGGAATCTGAATCCCGGAGGCAGTTTATTTGGTTTCAACACTGCTTCAATAATCGTGCATGGAATAAACCCCGTGTTCCGCGGTAATTTTCAATCTCGCCCGGTAAGCCATGGGATTAAAATTGATGCTTTTATAATATTCTTTAAGAGATTTCTCCGCATTCTCATAGGTCTCCTGGTTGGACCATGTGGTTACAGATACCAAACTCAGATTACCTTCCTCATCGAACTTCTCATAAGTTTGGCCTTTTACAAATCCGGGGAGTGATTTCAAAAAAGGGCCTGTGATGCTTTGTTTTCTGAATTCTTCCAGCGAGCTTTTGGGCACAAAAACTCTTCCGATTACGATCTTGTTTTCCATGGCTTGTTGATTGATTGAAGATGAGGTGGTTTGTCCTTTAGCTAACAACGGCGCTACCATCATAACGCCTATTATTACCAGGTCTTTGATCTTGATTAATCTCATAGTTTTTCAGATTTATTTCAAGACAAAGGTGGGACCATCCTGCATCATCGGGATTGACATAGATCAAAATCGTATTATTTCTTTGACTTCACCCGGCTGAGTGTTTCTTCTCTCATGTCGAGAAAAGAAGCCAATACTTTGTTCGATAGTCGCTGTATCAAGCCAGGGTTACCTTTCAACAGTTTTTGATATCGCTGTTTGGCGTCGAGTACCATCAACGCTTCTATTTTTCTGCTCTGGTTTAAATAGGCCCCTTCGAGACAGCTCAGATAAAAATCTTTCCAGGTGTTATCCGTGTTGATGTTATGATGGAAGTCGGTATAGCTGATGGTCAATAGTTTTGTATTTTCAGCCGCTTCAATAAACTGCAGCGAAGGTTGTCTGGATATAAAGCTGGTCCATGCAGTACCAAAGTCATTTTCAACCATGACGGCACTGGTCTTTTCAGCGCCTTCTTTATTAATGAAAAAAGTGCGGATACAACCTTGTTGCACGTAGTACAACGCGTTACAGACTTCACCTTCGCTCAACAGGTATTTATTCCGGTTCACTTTGAGCGGTGTAAAAGCGGCGATGATTTTGTCGAAGTGCTCCCGCTGAGGCACAGCGGGTGCATAATGTATTGCATCCTTTTTCATGACTAAAAGTTAGCAAATTCTGTTTGCAAAATGATGGTTTCCGTTGTGAATAGATTTATGGATTTAGTCTGGCCAGTATTTCCGGCAGTTGTGATTTCATGGAAAAATCCAGCCAGGCCGCAATCTTCCCATCTTTCCCTATTACTATCACATGCGGAATGCTTTTGATGTTCAGCAGGTTCTTAATGGGTGCGTCATTACCGAATCCACCCTCAGCCAGCCCCTGCTTCCATTCCATTTTCGTTTCTGCCATCGCCTGCCGCCATTTATCGGAATGCTCATCGAGAGAAACGGCTACGAACTCCACTCCTTTTTCGTGATATTGATTATAATATTCACGCATGGTGGGAATAAAGTTTCGGCAGGGCGCGCACCAGGATGCCCAAAAGTCCAGCACCACCACTTTGCCCGCCAGGTCTTTAACGGAGAACTGAGTACCGTCGGGAGCGGTCATGCTGAAATCGGGCATGTTTTTGCCCGCCTCCGTAGTTTTGAATTTTGCCAGTCGTTCACCAACTTGCTGCCCGAAGTAAGACGCTTTATTTTCGGGGCTCAGCACCGTGTATGCATTTTGTACTTCCTGGTATTCGCGGGTAAATGCGTAGGCCAGGTAAGCCGATATGGGTTTAGCGGGAAATTTCTTCACAAAGTCCAGTGGACTACCCTGGCTTTTCTGGTATTCATAATACTGATCGTTGAGTGTACCTCCTGTAAACTGATCACCGCTCAGTGTTTGCAGTGTGGAATTAACCGTATATGCCGTATTCTCCAGCAAGATCCTTACGGTGCGCGTGCTCACTTTTAAATCGACAACGCCGGGATGCAATACTTTCCCGCTAATGGTAAATTCGCCCTCCACAATGCGAACGCGTTCGGGTAATTGATCGTGAATTAGCGCCACACCTTCTTCGGTACGTTCCGTGATGGTTACGTAGCCGCTGAGAACCCCTGAAATTTTCCCTTTGATGACGTAGCCGTCACCAGCCAGGCAACAGAAAGGGAGCAGCAGGATGACCGCTGTTTTAATAATAAATTTCATGAGTATATACTTTTAGGAAGATAAAAAAATGGGGACCAGCCTTTTCCGGCAGGCCCCCTGGTGTTAGAATAGCGGGCAATAATTATTTGATAATTTCAGACAGTTTTTTGTCGATCTCCTCACCATAAAGTCCTTTTGCCAGAATCTTTCCATCGGGTCCAATGAGTACATTGAACGGAATGGCGGAAGCGCCGTATGCCTGGGCCACTGGTTCGGCCCAGCCTTTCAGGCTCGATGCGTTGGTCCAGTTGAGTTGATGGCTTTCGATGGCTTTCATCCAGGCATCCTTTTTACTGTCCAGTGAAACGCCGAGTACTACCAGGTTTTTGTCCTGGAATTTATCTTTCGCAGCTTTCAGAAATGGTATCTGCGGTTTGCAGGGACCACACCAGCTGGCCCAGAAATCCAGCAATACATATTTTCCTTTGAAATCGGCCAGGGTAATGATTTTGCCGTCTACGTCGGGAATGCTGAAATCAGGTGCGGGTTTACCGGTAGCAACGGTACTGAATTGAGCATCGCCTTCTTCCGCCGTGTTAGCCTTTAACGATATGGGCGCCTCGTCGATTTGACCGTAATGGAGGTGCCGCTGAACGATGCGGGAACTCCTGGCATGCTCCCCCAGTCCTGCGATCAGGGAATCTATTTCCGGGAGAGGGGTGATGAAGCAGGTAATCAGGTAGCCCGCCACACCGGAGTTAGGATTTTTGCGGATCCATTCCAATATCTTCGTTTTCTGAATTTTCTTAAGCGAATCGATTTCCTGACCGTATGCGTTGTAAGCGTCTTCGTCGCCCACCTGGTAGGCTTTCATTTTATTTTCGTTCAAATCAAACAGCTTTTTACCAGGGCCGCGCTGTGCGTCTACCATCGCAAATGCTTCCTCCCACTCTTTCACCCATTTGCTGCCAGATACCTTTGCCTTGTCCAATCCGGGCTCCTTACCAACGATGTTCATTTGACCATCTTCTACGTATACGATCTTGGTATTGCCCATATTTATCTCCGCGTCGCCGATCTTTAAAACGTAAATACTACCTCCTTTCGGCAGTGGCATGTGGAGGGTGAAGCCATGGTTTTTAACGCGCACCGTATCGAATTCACCGGAATAGGGCTCGTAAAGCGCCACCAGTGTATCGTTCGGAAGATGATCGAGATGTGCAGTAATGACGGCCTTCTTATCTGTATTCACCGAAAAGGTCTTCTTCCCGTCTTGCTGCTGTGCAAAAACGCTGAGTGCAGGCAGACAGCAAAGTAATAAACAATATTTTTTCATGGTTCGAATATGTTGTTTTATGAATGAATGTATGTGCAGTTATAGAGTAGTCTGTTTCGCACTGGCGGCCAAGTCTTCCAGGATAGACACAGAAGAATCGATGTACACATCCTGTCCCACGAGTTTCAACCATTCCTTATTCGCGTCAGCGCCAGGTGCTTCTTTCAGCAAATCGGGCCGGATGCTTCTATTAACAGGCAACTGTGCGTGTAAATCCTTACCAGGCTGCAGTCTGCTGCCTTCACGGATATTCTTTTCCATATGTGCAGTAGCTTCGTAATAGCGACGGAATGTTGCGAAGTCGAGTGGTATGGGTTGACTGGCCTGCGCTTTCAAACGTGTCATATTCTCCGAGACAATAGCAAACGCCGGACTCGCGGCCGCGCGGGTACGGGCTTTGGTCACCACGTCTTTATAATCAAAGCGCGTACCTGCCAGCTCAAACGGCGGAAATGCAATGGTGTCGCATGGCAGACTGGTAGGAAAGTTGCGTTCCCGTTCGTCCGTCGGCTGCATATTTTCCTGGAAAATCACGTCGGGTACTACGCCCTGAAGCTGAGTAGATGTTCCGGTGATGCGGTAAAACTTCTGACTGGTAATCCGCATACTGCCATAGCTCACGTCTGCTGTGCCAAGCGCGGGATTGCCGAGTTTCCCGATGTTGATGGTCATCTGTGCCGTGCCTTTTCCATAGGTAGATGATGGCCCGGCGATGATCCCGCGTTTGCGATCCTGGATCACGGCCGCGAAGATTTCCGAAGCGGAAGCACTGCCTTCATTCACCATCACCACCAGTGGTCCTTCGTAGGCAGGGGCGATAGCAGGACCGTTGTACCGATCGACTTTCGTTTGTGTACGCAGCCAGGTGACCGGGCCACTGGGGAGAAAGATGGAACTCATACGCACCACTTCGTCCAACGAGCCGCCGCCATTACCGCGGAGGTCTACGATGATGCCTTCTACTTCCTGCTCTTTCAGCGCTTCTACTTCCCGCGCCACGTCGACCGAAGCACCGGTGAGGTTTCGGCCCGAAGGATCGAGATAGAACATCGGCAAATAGAGGTATCCGAATTTCTTACCGTTCTTTTCGAGTACAGCACTCTTCGCTCTGTTTTCCAGGTCAACCACTTCTCCCCTTTTTATGGTTACGGTCCGCGAGGTATCTCCGGCCTGACGCAGCACCATTTTCACTTCGGTGTCCTTGTCCCCGCGGATCATGCCTGTTACCTCTCCTGCTGTGAAGCCGGATACAGGAACGAGGCTGCCTTTGTTATCGGAAATGGAAAGGATACGATCATTTTCCCTTACCATACCACTCTTTGCAGCAGGACCTCCGGGTAGTAGTCTTTTGATATAATATTCTGTTTCCTTTTCGGCCAGTTCCATGCCCAGCCCGAAATATCTTTTGGAGATCTGTTCTTCCAGGGCTTTGTCTTTCGGACCGCTATAATAGGTATGCGGGTCTATCCCGATCATGGCGGCGGCAAGGTAGGCGCTGAATTTTTCATCTGCTGCACCAGCCTTCTCTGCAAGGCGGAATTGGTCTTTATACCATTTGTGTACCCTTTCGCGCGCTTTGGCTTCGGTGGCTGGTTCGGGCAGTGTGGCGGCAGAAAGCGTATCGCCTGCAGCAGTTTTCAGCTCCATGTAATTACGCATTACCTGGTACTTAAGTTGTTTGCGCCACAAGTCCTCCTTCTCTTTTTGTCCTGCAGGGTAGCTGCGTGCAGCGCCGGAGAGCAGCAGGGTTTCGGGCTTAGCATAATCGAATTTTCCGGCCAGGATCTTTTCGATGATGGCTTTATTCTCTGTTGTTCGTAGCCGGTAAACCGCATAAACGGCATCAAAAAAATCAGTGTGCAAGGCAGTGATCTGGTCATCGAGCTGCTTGCGTTGCATGGTGAGTTTATTGATATCTTCCTGTAAAAAAATAGTGCGGCTGGGGTCCAGCTGATGGATGTAGCTATCCCATACATCTGCCGACCAGGCATCATCGAGCGGCCGTGGCGCGAAGTGTTTGGTTTTTATTTTTTCCAGGACATTGCGGATAATTTCACTGCGGAATTGTCCCGTTTGCGATTGCCCACGCGCTGCAAAAGTGCATGAAGTAGCCAGGGCCGCCAGTATAAGGGGCCTGTATCTATAGTTCATATCTTAATCCTTTAATTGCTGATAAAAAGGCTTTACGGCAAGTCGCCGATGGCCTGAAGGTCTACTCCGTATTCCGTTTTATAGTAGTTGATAATGACGTTGTACTTTTGGCGGATAAGCCCTTTGGTATCGATATCGGGTCTGAAATAATCCGCTTCCAGTTCCGCGGTGCTATGGCAGGTGATCATATCGATATAGGACATAAAATCCTCTGCCATATTTAGTGCGGACCCAAAAACATCAGCAACCACACCGAACTGATACCGGTTCTGAAGATTCAATGTTCCATATTCCGTAGGCGACAACTGAACAAAAGCAGACGGAATTTCAATGCTCCTGGTCCGGTAGGCACGTTCCCAATAGTAATGATGCAATTGGCCACGCAGCTTCCTGGTTTCCTGTGGTGTCAGGCGAACAAGCGTACTATCGGCCCAGCCTATGGCGAACATACTGGCGGTACTGGCAAACCCGATAGGAATATTCCCTGAGCTGTTTACGGCAGTAACACGGGAGGCCAACAGCACTTTTAACGGCATGGTTTTATGCAGGAAGCTGTCCGGATAATATGCCATCAACTGATTCCTGAAAAAGTTCAACGCTGTATCGATATAAGCCGGGTTAGCGTTGAATGCACTATCCTGCCTCATCCTGGAGTAATCATATGCATAGTCTGCCTGCGAAAAACGGTACAGGATATAAGTCCCGAATTTTGCATGAATGGACATGATCGTATCATCGGCCACGGTGTTACCCTGCGGTAATTTGTACGGACTATCGTAATCGTCGCCCGGCGTTAGTTTCGCTTCTTTCTGGCAGGCCATCATGGCCAGGGCCAGTATGATAAAGAGGTATGATCTCATGAATTAATTTTTACTGAATGACAATCAATCGGGCTGACGTTCGCCGGCAATCGCGGGATTGCGCGTCAGCGCCGGATTTTGGGTAATGACATCTTCCGGAATGGGAAGGATATATTGTGGATCTCTTTTTCGGAGCGTATACGTTTCACTGTTCACCACACTTGTCATAAAAATATGTTTGATTTCAGGCATCCCGTACCGGCGAAGATCGAACCACCGGTGCGCTTCCTCTCCAAACAGTTCGCGACGACGCTCCTTGCGGCACATATCGAGCAGTATCGGCGCAGGCTGCAGCCCCCAGGGTTGAAAAGTGGAGGACTGGAAACGCTGCTCCCGGAGGGTATTCAGACTTTTCAATGCCTCCATTGCCGCGGCGCCATCTCCCTTGGTTTTATACAGTTGGATATAGGCTTCTGCACGATTAAGGTAGGCTTCGGAACTACGCCATGAATTGGTGGCACCTTTTTCCCCCTCAATACCGCTTGGCAGATGTTTATTTTGTTTATAATCAAGCGCAACATATTCTTTCAGGTAGGCGGGAATCTCAGTGATGGCAACTGTTTTGCGCAGGTCGTTTTCTTCGAAACAATTAAAGAGATGATGCGAAACCTCAAAGTAGGTGCCGTAACCACCGGAAACATATGGGTAATGTTCGAGATAGTTGCCATAATTCCATAAAGATTCAATGTTCGTTGGTCCCTCCAACATGTTACCCAAATCAGGAAGTGCATTCTCCCAATTGTTGTAATTCATGAGTTGCGGGTGATACCTGATCACCATGTCTGCATGCTCAATACTTTTTTGCCAGTTCTCCATATACAGGTATACCCTGCTGGCCAGCAGATGCACGGCTACATGATTCAGGCGGAGTTTATTGTTCATTGCTTTCGATAAACTCAGCAAGGCGATGGAACTATCGAGGTCCGCAACGATCTGTTGGTATACTTCCTTCACGCTGTTTCTTTGCGGACGTGCATCTGAAAGTGCTGAAGTAAGGCGGATGGGAATGCCGGGCGATTTATCCGGCGTAGTTAGCGAATCATTATAGGGCCGGGCATATAGGTTTACCAGCATAAAATGGTAAAATGCCCTCAGGCCAAAAGCTTCTCCTTTCAACTGATCTTTCTCTGCCTGGCTACCTATCGACTTGTCGGCATACTCCAGCACTACATTCGTACCCAGCAGCAATTTGTAATAGTTGCCCCAGGCATTGGTCTCATCCGGTTTGATCGCATTTGCATTGTCGTATGATAACGATGATTGCCATTGATAAATATTCTTCGAATATGCCAGGAAGCCAGGGGCCTCCATTTCGTTGAAGGTCCCGAGGTAACACTGTACATCATCGTCCAGGAACGTTAGCCAGGGATGCATTAATTTCAAATTGTCCGGATAACCGTCCATTAAAAGGATCTCCGCGAAATCGGCTGTAGATTTTGGTGTTACATCCGAAGGAGAATATTCTTCCAGAAATTTCCTGCAGGAAATCAGGGAGACGGAAACAAGCAGTATGGTCAGTATTTTTTTCATGTGCTTACATTGAAAGAATGGCTGCTAAAAGGATGCGTTGATGGAACCTGTAAACTGGCGCGTCATGGGTAACGCCGACGAGCCTACGCCATTGATCTCAGGGTCTTGTCCCCCGAGCTTTGGATTGGCGATGGTAAATACGTTAGACACGGTGAAGCCAAGACTAAGGGCGCGCATGCCCATACCGCTCAACCGGGCCGGAGGCACGGCGTAGCGCAGGTTCAGTGCATTGCAGCGGAGATAATCGTTTTTAACCGTCATGAGATCGGATTGATTATAAGCCTGCAGGGGTGAAACCTGGATGAATGACCGGTTGCCGTTCGAACTGCTGGTACCGGTATTGTAGGGAATGTACAGATACTGGCTCGCCTCAGTAATATCCAGTGCCACAGGAACGTTGGTATACATTTCATCACCTGGTTTACGCCAGCGGTTCAAAAAATCGCGGCTGGCATTGGCCATGGGCGCCGGTATGCCGTTGAGCCCTCCGGAATTACCGAAGATGGGATTCAGCCTTTTCACGCTACCAAGACTGAGATAAAACGAAGACGTCAGTGAAAACGATTTGTAGGTAATCGTGGGCATTAACGTCATGGTCACCTTTGGATCTAACTGTCCGGAGTATACGAAGAGATCATTGGGGTCTGATGTGAATTTAGGCCGGTCTACATTTTGGAACATAGGGATACCGGTTTGGGAGTTCAGCCCATTGAAAATGTAGGAATAAATGCCGGAAACAGCTCTGCCAGGCAAATTGCCCGAACCGGTGAACAGGCTTTGGTAGCCAAAATTGCTGGTCTGATTGGCCAGTCTGTTTAGGTTCCTGCTGGTACTGAATGAAAGAGAAAAGCTCGCATCTCTCCTTTGGATCAACCGGGCCATGGCACTCAACTCCAGCCCTTTATTAAACACTTTGCCACCATTCCTGTACATGAACGTCATGCCGTATTCGTAAGGGATGGGCAACTGGTCTATCACATCGGTTGTTCTCTTCTCATAGTATTCTGCATTGATCGTTAATCTGTCATTGAAAAAACCCACATTGGTACCCAGGTTTACCTGGTACGTTTTTTCCCAGCGCAGATCCGGGTAGGGCATGGATTTAATAGTCTGGTAGGGCGTTTGGGTAATAGGATCACGTTTTGCCGTTGTGTATTGGGAAATGAGATTAGGCCCTACAGCTGCCACCACGTTGCCCTGCGTACCGAAAGACGCCCTCACCTGCCAGTCGCTCAGTATGCCTCCCCTAGGGAACCAGCTTTCCATCGTCGCGTTCCAGCGGCCGGAGATGCTGTAGTTAGGCCGGAAGTTGCTATTGGCTTTTTTGCCGAATCTATTGGAGCCATCGGCACGCACCGTGGCGCTGAGGATGTACCTGTTCTTCATATTGTACGCGGCTGTTCCATACAGGGAAACGGCATTTTCTTTTGCGAGCGTAAGACTGTTGCTGGCAAGCTGCTGGAGACCTCTGGGTGTGGGAGAAAAAATGTTACCGCGGTCGGGAAAGAATCCCGGCAGCGTATGCGTTTGTGTATTACCCGTTTTGCTGTTCAATTCATTGCCCAGCGAAATGTTGATCTGATCGCGCTGATCAAAAATGCCGGTCGTGTAATCGATACTGTTCCGCAGACTGTAAACGGTATTGTTGTAAGCCGTCATATACGCCATCCCTCCAACAGGTAGCGTGGCGCTATTAACCGCGGCTGCTGTAGGCGTCCAGGATTGCTCCCAACCTCTGATAATGGCAGTACTATAGGTATAGTAATCTCCATATGTCATGCCTTCCGACGCATCGCTTATGAAACTGCTGGAATTGCGGAAATAAAATCCTTTCCCCAGTTTGTAATCGAGGTTCAGGTTGGCAGTAACAGATCGAACTGTGGACGTATTTTCGGAATGAGCTATTTCGTTACGGGCATTCAAGGTAATCGGTGGTGCATTCACGTTCAGGTTATATTCGTTTTCGTAGGTCGTACTATTTTTCATTGGGATAAAATCGTCCGGGCTGAAAATACGATTGGTTTGCAGCGCGTAAGACAGCGGATTAATACCGTAGTATCCCTGCGATTTACGAAAGTTACCATTCAGGCTCAGGTCAACCGTGAGCCGTTTACCTATTTTGGAGCGCAGATTCAGGTTGGCTGCATACTTTTGAAGGGCGTCTTTTTTGGCGGCGCCTTTATTATCTGCATACTGCAGCGATGCATAATAGGTTGTTTTCTCATTGCCGCCGGCCAGACTGAGGGAATGCAGCATGCTGAACTGATTTCTGAATAGCTCCTTAAACCAATCCGTATTCCGCGTTTCCAGCACTGCGACTTGCTGTTTGAATTGCTCCTCGTTTAATTTACCGGCCCAGCGGCGCTGAAGCAATCCTTCATAGGACAAACTCTCTTCGAAACCATTTTGGTTAAACACTACATGATCTTCCTGGAATTGCCGCGACAACAAAACCCTTTCTTTGGAATTCATCAGGTTCATGCCCTGGTAAGTTGGCCGTTGCTGAAAAGATAAATCTGTATTATAAGTAATCTGTACAGGCCCCTCCTTTCCTCTTTTGGTGGTGACCACGATCACTCCGTTTGCGGCGCGCGTTCCATAAATGGCCGTAGCCGCGGCGTCGCGGAGAAAGGTGATGCTTTCAATATCGTATGGGTTCACACCACTGATGGCATTACCCATCAGCTCAAAATTGGATTGTGAAGCGTTGTTGATAACGTTGTTGAGTAATGCGGAAGAGATGTCTACCGGGTCAGGACGGATCATCCCATCGATCACCCACAGCGGGGCAGCATTGCCCAGCAGCGTAGAGGTACCCCGCATCCGCAGTTTTGGCGCCGCGTTGACGCCGCCGGAAGTATTCACCACCATAAGTCCCGGCACTTTACCCTGGAGCATTTTGTCGATGGAAGGAGCGCCGGGTTCAATTACCTGCGCGGCAGTGAGCTTCGTCACCGAGCCAGTGGCGAGGCGCGGGTCGATTTTCTGGTAGCCGTTCACCACCACTTCCTGGATGGCCTGTACAATGGTATCCATCTTTAATCTTACCACCTGCTCCTCCGTCCTTATCGCTTTGTACATGAATGGCTTCATCCCCAAAAGACTAAAGCGCACTTGCTCATTTTCGCGGGGCATGAGCACGAAATTACCGTCGGGCTGCGTCACCGTCATTACGCCGGTTTCCAGTGCGCGAATGCTCACGCCGGCGAGAGGCACACCTGATGCACTTATCACCTGCCCTCTTAACACCACATGCATATCATTCGGTTTCACCACTTCAGCAACTGCTTTTTCTTTTTTGCCCAGGATCACCCCTCCAAAGGTTACCGTATAGGTAAGGTCGGTTCCTTTAAGGATCTCGTTCAGTAGTGCTTCAAAAGTCACGCCCTGCATGTTAACCGTGATGGGCGGTTGTTGCCTTACATGTTCGTCGTTATAGGTAAAGCGTACCTGCATCTGCCTACGCAGATCTTTCAATACACGCGACAACGGATATTTTTGTGCCTTGTAAGATACCTTTCTGGAAAGGATCTCCGTGCCATCGTTGTCTTGTGCAAAGATGGCGCCGCTGGCCAATAGCAGGCCAAAGAACAGCACGATGACGGATGTCAGGATATAAAATCTCCCGGTATCCTTTCGTTGAAAGGACGGGTCAGATAGTTTTCTCATGTTGACTTGATATTTTAGCTACAGCGCATCCACGCTAAGCGGAGTTTGGTTGATTTATGGCTGTCTCGAAATCATAACTGTTTTTCCTTTCACTTTGAATCGCAGATCGGTCCCGCTAAGTTGCGTCAGCACTTCCTGTAGCGTGCCGGGACGGGGCATGTCCAGCGTAAAGCGCAGGTTGGCGATAGCCGCATCTTTAAATTCAAACGTGTAATCGTAGTAGCGGGAAAGACTTTCGGTGATCCTACCGAGTGGTACCGACTCGAAGTACAGATCGCCTTTCACCCACGCCATATAGTCTGCCGGGTCTACGGTTTTCTTTTGGAGAGAGCCGTCACCTGCAAGGAACGTCGATTGCTCGTCGGGCTGCAGGAGGAGGGTTTGCGCTCCTGCCGTCACCTGCACCTTTCCAGTACGGAGGGTAGTCACTACTGAGGCATCGTAATTCCGAACATTGAAAGAGGTGCCAAGTACGGTGGTGGCAGTTTTTCCAGTATGAACAATAAACGGTTGATCCGTTTTGGACGCCACTTCAAAATATCCTTCCCCTTCCAGGAATACCTCCCGACGCGGCCCGTTAAAAGCAGCAGGGAACACCAGTCTGGAGGTGGCGTTCAACCAAACCCGGGTGCCATCAGCCAGCAGTAGCTGGAAGGGCGTACCACGGGGGATTTCCAGCGTATCCATTTTTTCCTGTGCAGATCGGGTGGTGCCGGCCATATATACCAGGGAATCGCCGCCGGCATTTATTTGTGCGATATCGTTGTGCTGAATGGAGCGCGTTTCTTTATTCAATTCGATGACGCGGCCGTCTGATGTTTTAAGGCGGACCTTTCCTGTTGGCATCTGGTTAGCGATTTGCGGTGCCTGTATGGCCGGTTGCAGGAGCCAGAGGCCCGCTCCTATCGCCAATGCTACGCTGGCCGCAATGGCCAGCCGGATGATCATAATGCGCCGTGTTTTTTGTTTATTACGCAGCGTTGTAAACTCCTGCCAGCCGTCCGATTCATCGAAGTCTCCCGCCGACAGCAGGGCACGTGCTTCCCGGGCGGCAGACATGGCAGCGAATTCTTCTTTCGTCATATCCTGGGGTATTTTTGCTTCCTCTAATGATTCCAGTATTTTATTCCAGTCCATTCCGCTATCATTTGTCGGTACTTGCATAATCTCAGTTGAAAGATTTGAAAAATAGGGTCAGCAGCTTGAAACAGAACAGCAACGATACAGGCGCCATCATCCATTTACACTCCACTCTCAAAAACTGTAACGCAAGCCTGATATGCGTTTTGACGGTATTGACCGAAATCCCGAGCTGCAAAGCGATATCCTTGTATTTGATCTTCTCCTGGTTGCTCATGAGGAATATTTTCCGACGTTGCTCCGGCATTTTTTTCAGTGCCTCCCATAAAGCGTTGTACTGCTTTTCCCTGGATTCACCGTCTTCGACAGCAAACTGCTGTGCAAGACCGTCCATCACTTCCAGCTCTTCCAGCTTCATCTTTCCCGATTTCTTCAGGAAAGTGATGGCAGAATAGCGAATCGCTTTGCTGGCATAACTTTTAAAGTCGTGCGTGATCTTAATCTGGTGTCGTTTGTTCCAGTACCCCAGGAAAAAATCCTGGACAATATCCCGCGCAGCATCTTTATCATCCACCACATAGTAGGCTATGGTGCACAATGAAACAAAATGTTGTCGGAAAAGCTCCTCGAACGCAGCGTTGTCATCTGAAATTGGTTGATGCATATTCCCAATACTTCTGTCAGCGTAATAATACCGGTCGTTTCTAAGCCGGAAGCGGCCTATCATACCATGAATCAATCTTTAATTTGTTCACTCCGGGCAGATCTTCCCTATCCGGGCAGCGTTGTTCTACAGTCTTCTACTCACAGGTCTTGGAAATTGGCAAAAAGGGTGAAGAGAAAAGTAAAAATAATTGAAAAATAATATTTCAACGGTGATGCATAGCTGATTTTCATTAATAATTATGCGCCATTGAAAAAGATACCCCTTGGGGAAAAAGTAGATTGTGTATTACCTTTGCGACGGTATAAACAAAAGATATGAGTCAATTTCCGCATATAAACCTGTCATTAAAGAACAAACTGACATTCACCGCTAACCCGGTAAACGTAGTGCCATTGCCGAATGGAGAGATCCTGATGAACTTTGCCAGTCAGCCACTGATTACAAAGCTCAATGCCGACCTTGAAATTGTTTGGGAAAAAATCATGAAGGGACAGAATGCCAATTATGTGAGCAGCAAGCTGTCGGCCTCCTCTGATGGCCGCCTGATTGCCATTGCCGGCATGACCGATATGCGCATTCTTGATGCAGAAGGAACCACCGTATTGCATACTGTAACGCATGAGTCCTGGGGCTGGTTCCTGGGCGCTGCCTGCTATTTCGCCAGGGATAATAAAACCATCTGGTATGTATTGCCCGGTGATAAAAATGAAACCGACGAGCTGCAGGTAATGGATGCTGCTACTTTTGAAGTCATTGCTTCCTACCCCCTGCTGGAAAGTCAACAATACGCCTATTCATTTCATAGCACACCAGACAATGGCATCATCCTGCTGGAAGCTGCTGCTGGTCAGGAGGAAACGATCCTGATGCAGTTACAGCTGAACGACGGTATCATTTCCCTGACGGAGCTTACCCAATGTGAAGATGTAATCATGGGCAACTTTGCGCCATCCGGAAAAGAGTTTGTGATGGCTCCACATTATGACGGGCCGTTGGAAATCTACTCCTTCCCTGAAATTACCAAGGTAGCAGCATTAGATCAGGTAACTATTTTCGATGGCAGTAAAGACTTCCCCGCCGCAGAACCGGATAATATCAACTACAGTGTATTTTTTGTAGATGATAATAATATCCTGATTGTTTCCCAGTTTGGAAGATTGTTATTACTGGATAGAAAAGATTTACGTTGTAAGGCCGAGGTAATGCCGGAGGGTATCGAATTTACAGCATATGACCTGGACGGTAATCCTACTACCAACCCGGATTATATCTATGATTACAGCAGTAATATTATCAATGTAATGATTGTGCATGACAAGCTGCTGATGACGACCGGTGATGGTCAGTTGAGGAGTTATGAGTTGCCGGTGTGATAAAAAATATTAGGGGTGTCTTCTGATTTTGGGAGATGCTTTTTGTGGTGAAGCCATTTGAATAATCGCTATCTGAAGGAACAGGGAGGACACTCTTTTTGAGCAGTCCTCCCTGTTTTTTATCATGGTTTATCTTCCGGTTGTTCTTCATCTCCCGGGAGATGGTTATGCGCAGGTGACTCTTCTGTAGTCGCTTCTGCAGTCGGTTGCCCTTCTTCGCTAACAGTATTAAAAGCCGCCGCTTCTTTTGCTTCTTTTTTGCGGTTGAACAGGCGCCTGAAAAATCCGATCAGGGCCATAAAGCCGATTACGATGAACTTCCAGCCGGCGGCCAGGTATTTCACCAGGATGGCAAAGAATCCAATCTTAGCCAGTACCTTACCTGCCACAAGTCCGCCGATAGACCATGCTGCCACATTATCTATTTTAGGATCGAAATCGAAATAGGTATTACCGTCGGTGAAAGTAGCCATGTGCAATACTTTGCTGATATCGGCTTTTACCACTGGCAGTTCGCTCATTTTGCAAACTGCATTCAGGGATAAAACACCATGTCTACCCAGAATACGGATCTCGTAGTTCAACGTATGGGCGCCTTCCTGGTCATCGAAACGAATTTCCTTAGCCCAGTGTAATACCTTGTTCTCCTTGTCATAAAAAGGCTGTTGTGCCCATCCAATCAGATGGATACCGGCATAGCCCTCTTTGGTTCGTGCTTCATTCGATGCCTGCTCTCCTTCCTGGAGATTCTTCATCATTTCCTTATAGTCGATTTTTTCTGCATCATCATCTTTAACGTAGCCAATGTCTTCATATTCCACTATAAAAGCATAGCTACTATCAGCAAAGGGATCTGAGCTTTCCGGAAAAATCATCCCCAACGTATTGTTAGAGGTTTCCGGCGGGTTGCCCCAGAGTGTGGTCAGCACATACTGACTTTGTTTCTTATTCAGAAACTTAAATCCGGCAGGCACATTTATTTCTGCTTTACCACCTTCCAGTTTGATGGTTCCGGTTTCATAATGCTGTGCTTTTTTAATGGAATCCACATAGTTATTCATCTCCTTTTGAAAGATCTCTGTAGAATCTTCTGTGGGGTTAACAGCGAAGGCAGTTGGGGCTGCGGACAAACGCAGGGCTACAAACAGGCATCCTGCCAGGTACAAGTACTTCAACATAGGTAATTTGTGTTTATGCCGCTAATTTGCAATAAATATTCCGGGTACAAAAGCGATCGGATAATATTACAACTAATGTGGGAGTGGGTTACAGGGGCCACACAAGATAAAATTAAAAGCCACAAAACCGCTTTAGCAAAGGGTTTTGTGCTATCACTCCTCACCATCAGCTGTTTTTTTTGTTGACGGGACGATATCTCGTATATGTGCCATCGCACTACCATCTGTCTTTTAACATTCTTGTAACAATTAAATATTTAATTTTCACACACTCTTGTAAAGAGCATCTACAATTGTTATTTTAATTAGCGTAAATATTTTCTATCTGATCTTGTTTTAAACGATTCAATTTCATTTAGCATGATGAACATTTTAAAGACTAAAAAAAGTACATTTCAGGGTATCGGCCACACCACGAGCCGACAAAAAACAAGCATTATCCTTACCGCTGTTCCTGACACCATTAAAGGCAGTTTTCTTTTCCTGAAAATCAGACCTTATCATTAGCCGTAAACCGCATTCAATTTCCCCATCAAACATTTAACCTGATATTCAGCTGTTGTGGCTGTTGACATTTTATTGTGCTCACCCGGCATTACAAGGGTGGCATAGAGCTTTTTTATTTTCAGAAATCTAAATTTAGTTATCAAGAGTATGTTAGTATCATTTAATTATCGGAGCGCTTTTCGTACATTATTTTCTTGCTTTATCTACTCCGCATTTACAATGCCAGTACAAGCCCAAAAGAGCGCTGGTAAAGACAAATCAGCCTTTACCGCCAGGCTGATAAACATAGAATCTACCTCTAAAGATCCATTTCGGTATACCGCCAGTCTGCACAACGGCAGCGGTCATTCGCAGGTATATGAAATAAGGTCTGGTTTGCCGGAAGGATGGAATGCCATCTTTCGTGCAGAGGGTAGCCAGGTTGCCGGATTGCAAATGGACTCAGGCCGAACCCAGGAAATTTCCATTGAAATCGCTGCAGCTCCTTTAGTGAAGCCCGGTAAATATACGATCCCGGTGATGGCAGTTACTGAAAGAGATACACTTCACCTCGACCTGGAGGCCGTTGTAAAAGGCAATTACAGTATCGAATTAACTACTCCATCGGGGCGTTTAAGTGATGATATTACCGAAGGCCGTAATAAACAAATTGAACTGACGGTTAAAAATACAGGGACATTACCATTGGAAGGATTGGAGCTCTCCGCGCAGGCACCCACCAGTTGGAACGCCACATTTGAACCTGCTAAAATAGACAGACTGGATCCGGGTAAAGAACAAAATATTACTGCCACCCTGAACGTACCCAATAAAACTATTGCGGGTGATTATGCGACCAATTTTACTGTCAGAAATAATAGCGTAAACAGTAGTGCTGTTTTTCGCATGACAGTAAAAACCTCTCTCCTGGCGGGATGGATAGGTGTAGTGGTCATCTTCTTATCATTGGGAATGGTGTATTATCTGATTCGTAAATATGGAAGGAGATA
>NZ_DATCVJ010000582.1:0-3162 GCF_036566945.1 Chitinophaga sp.
AGGAATACCATTTTTTACTGCACCTGGCAAAGCTTGTGCATCTTTGACGGTACTGCGTACGATCGTTTGTGGTAGCCTGCCCAAAAGTGCATTGAGCTGATTTTCGAGGGAGGCAATTTCCTGCTTTACGCCAAACTCCAGCGCCTGTGTGCTTAATAATTGCGCGGTAAATTGTTGTACAGCCAGCTCTGTGGCGCGTCCGCCGGCTTTTTGAATATGCACGGTGGCTACGGCAGTTTCCTGTAATTTGATATTGCGTTGAATAATGGCCAGTTCATTATCCATGGCCGTGAGCTCATAATACAAACCGGTTACCCCCGCCACTATTTGGGTCATCAGCAGCCGGCGTCCCTGTTCACTGCCAAGGAAACGGGCATAGGCGGCCTGCCGCTGACTTTTTAATTTACCCCAGAGATCTATTTCCCAGCTACTTCTCAAGCCTGCAAAGTACTCCGGTGTAGGGCCGGGGATCCGCTGGTCTTTGCTGATATTGGGTGAGAGATTGGTATCATAGTTACCTACGCCGTTCAGTGTATAGTCGGCATATTTATCCACGCCGGCAGACAATGCCACGTTGAGGGTAGGCAGCCAGGCATTTTTAGCCATCATCAGATTGGCCTGCGCGGTGGTGACCCGCTGCGCAGCGGATAACAAATCGAAGTTATTATGCAGGGCCGTATCAATGAGCGTACGCAAATACGGATCGTTGAATACCTGGGCAAAGTTATTCAGGGACAGCGTATCGCCGTTATTGCCGGAACTAACAGGGACGGTTATACGTTCTGGTAGTAATAGTTCTTTTTGTGTGCCGCAGGCCGCCATAATGGTGGCCAGACTGGCATATAATGTATATTGACAGATGCGTTTATTCATTGGTGTACACTTTAAGTTCAACAGATTTTTTGCGGATCATAGACGCAAACAGCACATATAATCCGGGAATGATCAGCACCCCGAAAATGGTTCCGATCAGCATACCTCCGGCAGCGGCAGTGCCAATAGAACGATTGCCCATAGCGCCTGCGCCGGAGGCGATACAAAGTGGTATCAATCCCGCGATGAAGGCGAAGGAGGTCATGAGAATAGGACGCAACCTGGATACCGCCCCTTCTTTGGCGGCGGCCAGCACGGTAGACCCATGTTTGTTTTTCAGGATCGCAAACTCTACAATGAGGATCGCATTTTTACCCAGCAAGCCTATCAGCATCACCAGGGCTACCTGTGCATATATATTGTTTTCGAGTCCCAGCAATTTAAGCGACAGGAAGGCACCGAAGATCCCTGCTGGTAGTGATAACAGCACCGGTAGCGGCAGCAGGAAACTTTCATATTGTGCTGCCAGCAACAGGTATACAAACACGAGTACGATCATGAAAATGTAGATGGCCTGGTTGCCGGAAAGAATTTGTTCTCTCGTCATGCCGCTCCACTCATAACTATAGCCTCTGGGTAGTTCTTTGGCAGCTACTTCCTGCACGGCTGCAATAGCCTGACTGCTACTGAAGCCTGGTTTGGCATCTCCATTGATCATGGCGGCCGTGTACATGTTATATCGGGTCAGTTGTTCCGGTCCGTATACGCGTTCCAGTTGCACAAAATCGGAGTAGGACACCATTTCGCCCCGATCGTTTTTAACGTGCAGGCGTAACAGGTCGTCTGGTTTGGTGCGATAGTGCGGATCTGCCTGCACCATCACTTTATACATTTGTCCGAAGCGGATAAAGTTGGAGGCATAGAAGCTACCCATTAATGTTTGCAGGTTGCTCATTGCATTTTCGATGCTCACGCCTTTTTTGGCGGCCATGGCCTGATCCACATGAATGAGGTATTGCGGAAATTCGGCATCGAAGCTGGTGAAGGCACTACCTATTTCCGGTCTTTTTTTCAGGGCTTCAATGAACTGGTTGGTGATTTGAGCGGTTTGCCGTAAGTCGCCGCTGCCGCTCTTATCCAGTAAGCGCAATTCAAAACCACTGGAATTTCCAAAGCCGGGAACAGTAGGAGGTGGGAAGAATTCAATGCTGGCATCTGCAATGCCGGCGGTCAACTTTTGCAGTTGTTCTATGATATCCTGGACGGAAGCTTTTCTTTGATCCCAGGATTTCAGGTTTACCATGCCCATGCCGTAGGAGGCACCTGCCACTTCATTCACCAGGCTATATCCTGCCAGCGTGGATACTGATTCTACTTCGCCGAGTTGCGCCGCAATGGCCTGTACTTTATCCAGCACTTCTTCTGTACGCTCTACGGTGGCACCGGGAGGTGTGGTGACGTTTACGTAGATCATGCCCTGATCTTCTGTGGGAATAAATCCGGAAGGCAGGATGGCACTGATGCCCCAGGTGGCGGCAAAAAAGAATATCAGCGCCGCGAGGGTGATAAGTCTTCTGCCGGCAATGAAGCTGATCAGTTTTGCATATTTGTTTTCGGTAGCATTGTACCCTTTATTGAAGCCGTTAAAGAAACGTTGTAACAGATTCTTTTTACGGGGTTTACCATGTGTATCCTTCAACATGATAGCACAGAGTGCAGGCGTTAACGTTACTGCGTTAATACCGGAAATAACAATGGAAATAGCCAGTGTGAGAGAGAACTGCCGGTAGAACACACCCACGGGACCTGATAAGAACGCCACTGGAATAAATACAGCCGACATTACCAATGTGATGGCTACCAGTGCGCCACTGATCTCTTTCATGGCTGCCAGCGTGGCTTCCATAGGAGGGAGGTGTTCCTCGTTCATTTTCACGTGTACGGCTTCTACCACTACAATGGCATTATCTACCACAATACCAATGGCCAGTACGAGGGCAAAGAGGGTGAGCAGGTTAATGGAAAAGCCCATCATCTGCATAAATGCCAGGGTGCCTATCAGCGCCACGGGCACGGCCAGCGCGGGGATGAGCGTGGAACGGAAATCCTGCAGGAAAATAAATACCACGATAAATACCAGCAGGAATGCTTCAAACAGGGTACGTACTACTTCGTGAATAGATGCATCGAGGAAGCGGGATACATCGTAGTTGAAGTTGAAAGTCATGCCGGGAGGGAAGGACGTGTTTTTCATCTCTTCCATCTTCGACTTCACATTGTTAATCACTTCGCGGGCATTGGAGCCGGGGCGTTGTTTGAGCATGATAGAAGCAGAGGGTTTGCCATCTG
>NZ_DATCVJ010000583.1:0-7799 GCF_036566945.1 Chitinophaga sp.
CCGGCAAAAACAACAGGAAATGATCGGTAGCGGCAGTATTAGTCGGCTGTCCGTCAATCGCTGTCATTATTTTAGCGCGGATTATATTGGAGGAAAAGTGCTCTTGTGCCGGAATGACATTGCCTGTTAACCACAATACGCCAATTTTTTCCAGAAAAGGATACACCACCCGGGTAATACATTTTTCAAAACCCAGGTGCAATACCTGGTTGTAAAAGATGTTCTCAAACCGTGGCTGGTCGTAGTCGAGCGTGGCGGCAATCAGCTCATTTACGGATAATAGGGTGGATTGCCCTTTTCCCGCAATGTCAAGTGAGAGTTTGTTCTGCTCCGCTGACGACAAAGCAGCTATGCGCGAGATCTTTATCCCGTGATGGTATAAATAGGCTATACGCAACAACGTTTTCAGGTCATCGCTATCATAAGTTCTATGATTGGTGTCCTTCCTCCTGGCCTGAAAAAGCGGATAACGTTGTTCCCATATCCTTATCGTGTGTGCCTTTATACCGGTAAAGTTTTCAATATCCTTAATGGTAAATGTATTCAACGCAGGTATAGTAAAAAGTCAAATTTAGGCAATTCATTTATGGTTGCGCCATATGGGCTAAAATTATAATAAAGTATCTTTTAATGTATTTTTAAGAAAACTTTTGTAAAGTAATAGCTACTGGCTAACAACAGAATATTATATTTGCCTTTTTAAGCATCTAATAAGCGTAACTGAATGAACCTGGCATTTTGGAAAAAAAACAAAGACAGTCAGCCAAAGAAAAAGAAATCTGCGGTTAGAGAATGGTTAGACGCTGGTATCTTCGCTATCATAGCAGCCACGCTTATCCGCACTTTTATTTTTGAGGCTTATACGATCCCGACCCCCTCTATGGAAAAGACCTTACTTGTGAACGATTTTCTGTTCGTAAGCAAGATCAGTTACGGTCCACGTATCCCAATGACCCCACTGGCAGTGCCTTTTGTGCATCACACACTGCCCTTCACTAAATCTGCCAAAGCTTACTCTGAAGCAGTAAAATGGAAATACAGACGCTTACCTGGCTTTTCAGACATTAAACGTTATGATGTTGTGGTATTCAACTTCCCGGAAGGTGATACCGTAGCCATCGATTCTCCCGATCCAAGTTACTACAACATGGTCAGGGCAACCGGCTGGCAGGCAGTACAAAACTCATATCAGATTATTCAACGCCCGGTAGATAAGCGCGAGAACTATATTAAGCGTTGCATGGCGCAGGCGGGTGATACCCTGCAAATTATTCACGGTGCTGTATATATCAATGGCACCGCAGCACCAGTACCGAGCGGAAGTCAACATAAATACGTGGTAGAAACCACCGGTGATCAGCTGAATACCAGCAGACTGGAAGAATTAGGCATTGCTACCAATCCACCTGACTTTTACCAGATTGATGGCAACAAGTTTCTCTATAATCTTACACCGGCCAACGTTACAGCACTGAAACAATTCCCGATTGTTAAAAACATTACGATCTACGAGGACGCTAACTTTGCAGACTTCAACTATAACGCTGTTTTCCCGCATGATACTGCACATTTCAAATGGACAGATGAAAACTTCGGTCCGATGTATGTGCCTAAAAAAGGCGCTACCGTTAAACTGGAAGAAAGCAACATCGCTTTATACGACCGTATCATACGCGTATACGAAGGCAATACACTGGAAAGAAAAGATGGTAAATTCATCATCAACGGTCAACCTGCTGATTCCTATACTTTCAAAATGAATTACTACTGGATGATGGGAGATAACCGTAATAACTCCCTGGATTCCCGCTTCTGGGGCTTTGTACCGGAAGATCACGTTGTAGGTAAAGCATGGCTGATCTGGATGAGTTACGGAGAAGGTGGTATCCGCTGGAGCCGTATCTTCAGAAATATTAAGTAAGTAATTGCACCGAAATATAATTTAAAGTAAATTACGGACCGGCATATCGCCGGTCCGTAGTTGTCTTACCCCGGCAAGCCCACGGCCGTAAGTACTACCCAAAAACGCTGATATGGAAAAACAATCGCTGCATATTGAATACCTGGTTTACAATGATATGAATGGCCTCGATGATGCGGATGCCTGGTTGCTTAAAGAAGCCCGGGAAGTAACTGCATATGCTTATGCGCCTTATTCCCGTTTCCAGGTGGGCGCAGTGATCCGATTGGCAAATGGAGAAATAGTGGCTGGCTCCAACCAGGAAAATGCTTCGTTCCCTATTGGTCTTTGTGCAGAAAGAGTAGCCCTGGCTTCTGCCGCTTCCGTGTATCCTAATATTGATATTGATACCATCGCTATCAGCTATCATAATATCAACGGCGACAGTTCACATCCCATTTCACCCTGCGGTATGTGCAGACAGGCCATATCAGAATATGAAGCGAAGCAGGATGCTCCTATCCGACTGGTGCTGGGCGGGCTGAGTGGGAAAATATATGTGATTAACCGTGCTAACGACCTGTTGCCACTATCTTTCAACGGTGATGAACTTAACCTGTAAAAAATAGAGATATAATTATATTGCATATAAATTATATATACTCTATATTTGTCCGGCACCTCCTTTAAGTGCCGCGATTCATGAAACCCTGCCAGCTTATAATCAGTATATGTACCATTATACTATTTACTGCAATCTATAGTGAACCGGCAGCAGGTTACTTTGCTAAAGAAGAGCCGATGTTGGTGAGCTACCGGCCAGGGCTACACGTTGTTAAGGATACACTGCGGGCAGTCACTCACTATCAGCATCAGGCACATGACTTGTACAACAAAGGACATTTTAAGCGGGCAATTGTACAGTGGAAAAAAGTATTACACTTGCAACCTACCAATGCTTTTGCTATGTTTATGCTTGGAAAATCGTATATGGGTGCAGGTGAGCAGGAGAAAGGGGAAACCCTGTGTGATCAGGCGATCGGGTTAGGAGAGAAAGATGATACAAATGATAAAGTTATTTGCCACAGTGTAGAAGGATTTTAAACAGCGGATAGAGGATAGGCAAGCTCCTTTTTTTGTTGCTGCTTACTGTGGTATTTTCTTCGGCAGCTTCGGCCACGGCGGCCGCAAGCTGCCAGCGCTGCGATCCGAAAGGCTCGCAGCGTTTTAATGGAAAAAGAAAAGGAAGGCGATTGGCCTTCCTTTTTCTTTTATATAAAAATGCTTTTTTACATTCTTTCCGGTACCCGGATCCCCATTAATTTCATACCCTGCTTAATGACGTTGGCAGTGAGCATGATAATTTGCAACCGCAGTTTTTTCTTTTCTTCTGTAGCTGCCCTGAGAATAGAATAGGTAGGCACCCCATCTACTTTTTCACCGTAGAAAGAATTGAATAATTGTGCGATAGAGAAAATATAATTGGCAATAACGGAAGGACTCAGCTCACGATAAGCTTCTGCCAGTACGCCCGGGAATTGTTCGTTCAGTATGATCAGTTCTTTTTCCAGCGGCAATAATTCACCGGTGTAATTGAACGTGGCCAGATCCGCTACCGGACCTACTTCCCTGATAATAGATTTAATACGCGCATGTGCATACTGGATGAATGTGGCAGTGAAGCCATGCAGGTCAATAGATTCTTTAGGATCAAAGATCATTTTCTTTTTAGGATCTACGCGCAGCAGGAAGAATTTTAAACCTCCCATCCCTACGGTATCGTAGAGTTCATGCAGTTCTTCTTCAGAAAAAGTATCCAGTTTTTTACCCAGTTCTTTGGCATTTTCTTCTGCCGTCTGGATCATTTCAGTGATCATGTCATCAGCATCTACTACGGTACCTTCCCGGCTTTTCATCCGGCCATGGGGTAATTCCACCATGCCGTAACTGAGGTGCAGGAGCCCCGGAGCAGAAGGCTCGCCCAGTTTTTCCAGGATTAGTTGCAGTACTTTGAAATGGTAGTTTTGTTCATCTGCCACGACAATCACACTCTGATCCATATGGTAATCCTCGTATTTTAAACGGGCAGTACCCAGGTCCTGTGTCATATATACAGAGGTGCCATCTCCACGGAGCAGCAACTTCTGATCAAGTCCGTCGGCAGTGAGATCTATCCATACTGAATTGTCTTCTTTTCTGAATAAGACACCTTTCTCGAGACCTTCTGCTACGAGGTTTTTACCTAATAAGTAGGTTTCACTCTCATAGTACATCTTGTCGAAATTGATGCCGAGACGATTGTAGGTTTCGGCGAAGCCTTCATACACCCAACTGTTCATGGTGGCCCACAGTTCCCTCACTTCCGGGTTACCGGCTTCCCACTGCTGCAGCATGATTTTGGCCTGCTGCATGATTTCGGTCTTATTACGCGACATCTCTTTGATATCGTCCATAATCTTGGCCTTCTTGTCTTTATCGTCTTGTATTTCCGGTTTATGCAGCGCAGTCACCAGCTTCTCCAGCTTTTCCACTTCGGCGCCTTCAAAGTCTGCAAAGTCGTTTTCCAGTACGCGGTCTATAATAGGTTCGGCTTGTTCTTTTACCACAGATTCAAACTTCACATAATAGTCGCCTACCAGATGATCACCTTTGATACCACTGGATTTCGGGGTATCGCCATGTGCAAACAGCTGCCATGCCAGCATGGATTTGCAGATGTGAATACCACGGTCGTTTACCAGGTTTGCTTTAATAACTTCAAAGCCATTTGCCTTCATAATTTCAGCAATGGAAAAACCGAGGAAGTTATTACGCAGGTGCCCCAGGTGCAGGGGTTTGTTGGTATTGGGAGATGAATACTCCACCATGATCTTTTTACCATTGGCAGGCTGTATTCCGATGTTGGCATCACTATAATTCGTTTCCAGGAACCTGGTCCAGTAGGCATCGTTGATGCTCAGGTTCAGAAAACCTTTAACTACATTGAATCGTGCAATCAGTTCCGGGTTATGGGCGGTCAGGTATTCTCCTATGCGTTGTGCAGTTTCTTCCGGTTTTTGTCGGCTGAATTTTGTGAAAGAGAAAACTACAATGGTATACTCACCTTCGAATTCAGGCTTGGTTGTATTAATTGAAATGTCTGCTTCAACTAATGGCTGATCGTAAAGCGATTTGATGGCGGCCACGGCGGCCGTTCTGATGTTTTGTACAACACTCATGCTGAAAATGATTAATGCGAGGGGCAAAGATAGTCAATTAGCAGAAAGCATAAAGCGGATATTGTCTTTACCAGGATTATACTGATTATACTGATTTCCCGGATGTTGTTTTGGTGACGTAGGGTAAATAAGAAAGACCAGAGGAGATATAGGCAGATAGCCAATATCTTCTCTGGTCTTTATGATCAAAAAATAAAATCAGTAAAATCCTGGAAAAAACAATACCCGCTTTCTCCCTAGAACCGGTACGACAAACCGATCTGTGCTACGGAGTTCTTGTGGTCAATATTGTCAGAATCGAATACATTGGTCAGGCCAAAGTTATACCGGGCGTTGATACCCAGTCCCATATCGAAATTATACCCGCAACCGAAGCCCAGTCCGAAATCGATCGATTTCATATTGTCTTTAATATCGGTCGTATGGTCGCCTGCCTTGAGTTTTGCACTCGCCAGGATGCCCAGCTGTGGGCCTGCTTCCACGTAAAATGCTTCGGCAATGGTATACTGCACCATTACAGGTATGTTCACATAGTTCAGCTTAGTAGTACTGGAGATATTGCCCAACCCCCAAAAAATACTGCTACTCGTTTTTGTTCCCTGTGCGGAATACACCACCTCTGGCTGTATAGCCCAGCTATTATTGAGGCCGATGTTGATAAGACCGCCAACATTAAAGCCGGCAAGGGTTTTAGAATCATCAAGGGAAGTTAGTTTGGAAATATTCAATCCTCCTTTAACGCCAAATTTTACATTTTGAGCTTGTACTGCCAGCATAGTTCCGATGGCTAGTACGCCAGACAGAATAAGTTTTTTCATGATATGTTATTTTATGTACGGCCCAGTTTGCAATAAGTATGCCGTTTTATCCCCACTGCGGGGAACCAGCCCTGATGTATCTGCTATAAATCCTTCAACATCCAGCTGTCACAGCCAAAATGGCCGGTATTACCCATAGGTCCTGTCAGGTACCTGAAACCGAATTGTTCATACACTTTTCTTGCACGGGCGAGTTCGGGGCTTGTTTCGAGGTAGCACTGCGTATAGCCATGTTGTTTAGCGTAGTCGAGGCATAAGGTAATGAGTTTGCCTGCGAGGCCCTTACCGCGGGATTCCGGGAGCAGATACATTTTCTGCAATTCACATACATGTACTTCTCCGCCATCCAGCGGATGAATACCGGCGCCTCCAATGACACGGCCTTCCATTTCTGCTACATAATAAATGGCACGGGGAATATCGAAAAGTATGGATAGGTGGTCGGTGGTAGGGTCTGAAAACGCAGTACCCGCCTTGTTCATACCGAATTCTGTCAGGGTTGTTTTTACAATGTTGGCGACCACAGGGTCGTCTGATGGACGGATCGTTCTGATTATTATTGGCTCCATAAAATGAAATTACGAATTACGAATTACGAATTACGGATTTTTGTAGAGATATAAGCGTAGGCTGATCTACGCGTTTACCCTCTTCGCAAAAATTCGTAATTCGTAATTCGTAATTCGTAATTCTTTTTAAAATATCGTAAACTCTACTCTTCTGTTCTTTTGTCGGCCTGCAGCGGTTTTATTGCTGGCAATAGGCTGTGTCATGCCATAACCTACGGCTTCGATTTTAGAAGAATTTACCCCTTTTTCGATCATGTAGGTTTTAACAGCTTCGGCTCTTTCCCTTGACAGGGCAAGGTTTCGTGACTGGCTACCCACATTATCCGTATGTCCGCTCAGTTTCAGGTTGAGGTTCTTGCGTTTCAGCAGTTCGGCCACTCTGTCCAATGCCGGGTAAGAACGAGGCTTGATGCTGGCTTTGGCGAAGTCGAATTCCAGGTTCTGGATCGCTTCTTTTACAAGACGGGTATCTTCTTCGGTAATCACTACTTTCTCTTCTTTCTGTATAACCGGTTCCGGTAATGCACAACCGGAGCCATCTACCTTGGTGTTAGCCGGAGTGCCCGGGCATTTATCGAAGAAGTCAGAAACGCCGTCGCCATCACTGTCTTTTGTCAGTTTATCTACGTCAGCAGCCAACCTGGCATTGTTTTGATTGGCAGCATCCAGGGTAGCGGCAAGGGCAGCTTTTTGTGCCTGCAGCTCATCATACATCACGCTGGCAGGGTTTTCCCATTGCAATTGCTTTTTGCCTTTCTTGCCCAGCGCAAACTCCAGCCCGGCATAGCCATAGGAGTATTTATCCTTGTTGGGGCCATGCGGATAGCCGTCGAGGTTATCCCCATCAGTATAATACATGGTGTAGCCCAAATCCAGGTTGATGAGTTCTGATAACCTGAATTTAAGACCGGCACCTACCGGGATAATCAGTTCCTTAATGGCTTTATCGTCTGCTTTATATTCTACTTTAGTGCCGTTGTTGAGTTCCAGGGTGGGCTTGTATCCGGCTAAACCTCCACCCACAGAGGCGTACAGCGAAACGAAGTTTTTCCTGAACAGCCAGTTGACCGTGGTAATATTAAATACGGCATTCACGGTAGCAGACCAGGGCAGCTTGGTTTCATAAGATTTGTAGGGACTGACAAGCGGCATTCCATTGCCCAGCTCCTTGCTGTTGTCAGCCTGTAATTTGCCACCCACATAATCAGCCCTGAGGGCGAGGAAATGAAGTATCTGGTATTTAACATAAGCGCCATAAGCGAAAGAACCTTTCCATTTGGTAAAGTCATTACTG